>DAIOGR010000184.1:0-4929 GCA_036745155.1 Gaiella sp. | reverse complement strand
CTCGACCTACGGCTTGGGAAGCCGACGCTCTACCAACTGAGCTACGCCCGCGCGGCAGGGATTCTAGCGGCGCGCTCACGGAACCTTCACAGGCGATCCCTAGACTCGCGGCGTGGGACGCCTCCCTCTCGCCGTCGTCGTCGTCGCCGTCGTCCTCACCGCCTCCGTGGCGGGCGCGTCGGCCCGGGGCACGGCCGACCCGGACGTCTTCTCCGGGCTTGCGACCTGGGTCGACGTGTATGACGGCGCCGTCTACCGCAGCCCCGAGGCGACTGCTGCCCGCATCGCAGCCCGCGGCGTCCGCACCGTCTTCGCCGAGACCGCGAACGACCGCAGCACTGCCGACGTCGTCAACCCGGCGGCACTCGGCCGCTTCGTCGACGCGCTGCACGCCCAGGGCGTCGCCGTCGTCGCCTGGTACCTGCCCGGGTTCGTCAAGCCTGCCCTCGACCTACGCCGCGCGCGCGCAATGCTCTCGTTTCTCACGCCAAGCGGCGGCGCCTTCGATGCCGTGGGGCTCGACATCGAGTCCCTGCGGCTGAAGAGCGTCGGGCTGCGCACCCGGCGCCTGCTCGCGCTCGCGCGCACCGTCGACGCCGAGGCGGGCGACAGGCCGATCGCCGCGATCACGTATCCCGGCCGCGCGTTCGAGCGTCACGCAAGCTGGTGGCCCGGCTTCCCCTGGGGCGACCTCGTGCCGCTCTTCGACACGTTCGTGCCGATGGCCTACACGGGCGGGGGCTTCAAGGGCTACGACGCCACCTACGGCTACGTGGCCCGCTCGCTGCGCCTCCTGCGGGCCGCGGTAGGGCCTGACGTGCCCGTCCACGCGGCGGGCGGCGTCGCCAACCGGATGACCGCGGAGGAGCTGAAGGCATTCACGGATGCCGTCACCGACGACGGCACCGTGACCGGGTGGAGCCTGTACGACTTCGCGACGACCACCGCGGCCGGATGGCAGGCGCTCGCGCCCCTCGGGGGCACGCGCCCGTAGGAAGGCCCCCGCGGTCAGCCGAGGACGTCGAGCAGGCGGTCGATGCGGGCCACGGACTCGAAGCCGAGTCGCTCCAGAATCGGCCTCGACATCCGGCCCGCGTGCGTGACGAGCACGGGCGTGCCCCGCGCGACGCCCTCCTCCGCGCGTGCGGCGACGAGAGCGCGATACGCACCCCGGCCGCGAAACGCGGGCAGCGTGGCGCCCCCGAACAGGAGCAGGCCGAGCGGCGTGTACGACGCATATGCGGCGGCGGCGGGCTCGCCGTCGACGCACGCGAGGAACGTCGAGCCTGTGACGCCCTCCGCCTCGAAGTCGGAGCGCGCCTGCGCGAGATCCGTCCCTTCGCCGTCCCCGAACGCCCGGCGTTGGATCTCACGCACGAGCAGGAGCTCCTCCAGGGAGGCGATCCGCCGTGCGGTCACACCGGGCGACGGCGGCCCGCCGAGCGGCCCCCGCAGCACCATCCCGATCGCGATGGGCTCGTCCTCGTCACGCCGGAGGCCGAGAGCAACGAGGCGCTCCACGAGGTCGGGCGGGGTGCAGGACTCGCCGAGCTCCCACTCGGCGCCGGTGCGGCCGTGCCTCGCGAGGAAGGCTCGGAGCTCGACGACAGCGCTCTCGACCTCGCCTTCGCCCAGGCGCACGCGCTGCACCGTGGCGCTGTGCGGGCCTGTGCCCGGGCTCAGGTAGATCGCCCAGCGGCCGCGCTCGTCGGTCACGAGCTCGCGGCCCGGGGAGAGCGGCTGGTGCACGTTCGGGTTCTCGGCCAGCTCCCGGATCACGCGGACGGCCAGGCCTCGAGCAGCCGGTCGCGGGTGGCGACGAGATGCTCCGGCAGCACCTTCACGTCGGCGAGTACCGGCATGAAGTTCGTGTCCCCGCTCCAGCGCGGCACGATGTGCTCGTGCAAGTGGCCGGCGATCGAGCCGCCCGCAACCTCGCCCAGGTTCCAGCCGACGTTGAACGCGTCGGGGGAGAAGAGCTCCCCGAGGACGTCGAGCGCGACCACGGTGAGCCCGTGGATCTCCGCCGCCTCGTCGGGAGAGAGGTCGCCGAGCAGGGCCGTATGACGCATCGGCGCCACCATCAGGTGGCCGGACGAGTAGGGGAACTTGTTCAGCAGCACGACGACGGCGTCCCCGCGATGCACGACGAGGCTGTCGTCCCCAGTGGAGGCTGCGGCCTCGTGGCAGAAGACGCAGCCGGACTGCTCACTCGCCTGCTGCACGTAGGCGAGGCGCCACGGGGCCCAGAGCTGCCTGGTCATACGGGCCTTCTATCACTATGCTCCCGTCGGCTGCGGCGCCATTCGAGGGAGGTGCCGTGCCGGTCCCGTTCGTCGAGAGCCCCAACGTGACGCCGACGGACGGCCGCGCCATCGACGTCGTGGTGATCCACACGATGGAGATCGCCGAGTACGGCGGTGCTGCCGAGACCTGCGCGCGCTGGTTCGCGAGCCCCGCCTCCGAGGTGTCGGCGCACTACTGCGTGGACGCCTCCGAGGTGATCCAGTGCGTGCGCGAACAGGACATCGCCTGGCACGCGCGCGGCGGCAACACCGTCTCCATCGGGATCGAGCTGGCGGGCTATGCCGGCCAGGGGCCACGCGGCTGGGACGACGGCTACAGCTGGGCGGTGCTCGAACGCGCTGCTGCGCTGACGGCCGAGCTGTGCGCCCGCTACGCGATCCCGGTGCGCCGTCTGCGCGCGCCCGATCTGGTGGCGGGACGTCGCGGCCTCACGGGTCACGTGGACGTCAGCCGCGCCTACGGGAAATCCGACCACTGGGATCCGGGCCCCGCGTTCCCGTGGGCGCGTTTCCTCCGACTCGTCAGGATGTCAGCCGGCGGCCGCGACGTCGTCGAGCGCACCGCGAAGGCCTGAGGCGAGCTCGTCGAGCTCGGATCGCGTGATCACGAGCGGCGGCGAGATCTGCAAGGCGCCGCCCGTGAGCGTGCGGGTGAGGATGCCGTGGTCGCGCGCCTTCAGCGTGACACGGTCCGTGAGCCCGGGCTCGTCGGCCAGCAGCGCCGGGTCGACCTGGACGCCGGCGAGGGCGCCGAGCCCCGAGCGCAGCTCACTGACGAGGGGGTGGTCGAGCAGCGGCGAGAGGACATCGGTGAGCTCGCTCTCGAGCTCGAGCGCCCGGTTGGCGAGCTGCTCGCCCTCCATGATGTCGAGGTTCGCGTGGGCGGCGGCTGCAGCGGTCGCATGGCCCGAGTAGGTGTAGCCGTGCCGCCAGATGCCGGCCGCGCCGGTCTGCCAGAACGGCTCCTGCACCGTGCGCCCGACGATGACGCCGCCGAGCGGCACGTAGCCCGAGGTGATTCCCTTGGCGAACGTGACGAGGTCGGGGTCGAGCCCGAAGCGGCCGGAGGCGAACCAGGCGCCGACGCGGCAGTAGCCGCAGATCACCTCGTCGGCGACGAAGAGCACACCTCGCTCGCGGCAGACCTCGCGCGCCGCTTGCAGGTAGCCGTGCGGCGGCAGCAGCAGGCCGCCCGCACCGATGATCGGCTCGCAGAAGAACGCTGCCACCCGCTCGGCGCCGACGTGGTCGATCGCCTCCGCCAGCGCGTCGGCGTCGTCCCAGGCGACGCGGAGGGTGTCGCCGGCGAGCGGGCCGACGCCGACCTTGAACACGTCGGAGCCCACGATGCTCGTGCCGTAGCCGGCGAGGCCGTGATACGCGCGCTCCCGCGAGATCACGACAGTGCGCTGGGACTGGTCGCGGAGGCTCCAGTAGCGGCGCACCAGCTTTACGGCCGTCTCTACCGACTCGCCGCCGCCGCTCGTGAAGAACACGACCGCGTCCTCCATCGGCGCGAACGCCGCTATGCGCTCCGCCAGCTCGGTGGTGGGGCGGCTGGAGACGTCGCCGTAGTGCGAGTAGGCGTGCAGCCGGCGCATCTGCGCGGCGGCGGCCGCCACGATCTCCTCGCGCCCGTAACCGACGCTCGCGTACCAGAGGCCGGCCGTCGCGTCGAGGTAGCGGCGCCCCTGCTCGTCCCAGAGATGGCAGCCCTCGCCACGGTCGAGGATGAGCTCGCCGCTCGCGGCGACGGCGTGCATGTCGGACACGGGGTGCCAGAACCGGGTCACGCCGGAGACCCTAGCGGCGCCGCCGAAGCGCGGTCGCAGGCTGTGCTCGTGACACTGTGTCACAAGGGTCGCCGGCGCTCAGCTGCGCCCGGTGATCGAGCCGATGCCGGTGTTCAGCTCCGACCGCGGGCAGGCGCCCCAGTAGCCGCGCTTCCCCGCCCGCGCCTGCGCGACCGCGTCGAGCAGGGCTCCGGCGTAGCGGCCACGCTGCTTCTTGTAGAAGTACGGCGACGCGGCCCCGGCCCGCACGAGCTCGAGGTTGACGTTGCGACCCGCCACGAAGACGTAGCGGAGCAGCCTCCCGTAGGCGTCGCGCGCGTCGAGCCGCGGGTCGCGCTCGAGCGTGACGCGAGCCCCCTTTGGCGCCATGCGCAGCAGTGCCGACAGCGACGCCTTGCCGAAGCAGTCGCCGTGCAGCTCCGGAGCGTCGATCTGCAGCAGCCGCACCTTGCGCCCGTCGGTCAGGCGCAGCGTGTCGCCGTCGCTGACATACCGCACGATCCCGCTGTCGGAGGAGCCCGAAGAGGCCGGCTCCGTCGTCCCGACACGCCCACCGCACCCGGCTGCCGCCACCAGCGCCAGCAGCAAGGCGGCGCCGCGGGTCGACCGCATCAGCGTGCGACGGGCACCCAGACGAGCCTCGTCTCGGTGACGCGCACGTCGGTGGCCTCCAGCCTGATCGACACGGCCTCCACCGTCTCGGCGATGCTTCGCCACTTCTCGTCGATCTGCGTCACCTCGTCGAGAATCTCCTGTTCGAGCGCCTGCAGGTCGTCGGTCGTCTGCTGCACCTTCGCCTGCGCCGTCTGGCGGCGCTGCGACGACGTCGC
>DAIOGR010000183.1:0-4939 GCA_036745155.1 Gaiella sp. | reverse complement strand
GGGACCTCTCCGACCCGAACGGAGCGCGCTACCAGGCTGCGCCACACCCCGAGCGGAGCACAGGGTACCGACTCGGCGCGGCGCGGTCACTAGGCTTTGGCCGATGGCGGCCAGGGACGAGATCGTGGCATACGCGAACGCGCTGCTCGAGGCGGAGAAGTGGCCGGAGTTCGGAATGCCCGGCCTGCAGGTCGTGGGCACGAGCGAGGTGACCACGCTCGTCTGCGGCGTCTCGAGCTCGCGGGAGCTGTTCGAGCAGGCGGCCGGGCTTGGCGCGGAGATGGTGATCGTTCACCACGGGCTCTTCTGGCGGAACGAGCCGCTCGTCGTGGACGTCCGCCTGCGCGGACGGCTGGAGGCGTTGTTCAGGGGCGACATCACGCTGCTCGCCTACCACCTGGCCCTGGACGCGCATCCGACGCTCGGAAACAGTGCCCAGCTGGCGGCCCGCATCGACGCGAGCCCCGAGGGGGCCTTCGCAGGCGTCGGGCTCGCGTGCGCGATCGGGCCGCTGTCGATCGGGGAGCTGGCCGACCGTGTGGGTGCCGCGGTCGGACGCGCTCCGCTCGTGCTCCCGTACGGGCCGCGCGAGATCCGGCGGCTGGCAGTCTCGACGGGGGCGGCCGGTTACGACCTGATCCGCGCGGCGCACGAGGGCTTCGATGCGCTTCTGACCGGCGAGCCGGAGGAGCCGAACTACGCATCGGCCCGCGAGCTGGGGATCCATCTCGTCGCCGCGGGCCACCATGCGACCGAGCGGTACGGCGTGCAGGCGCTCGCCGCGCACCTCGCGGAGCGCTTCGGGCTCGACTGGCACTACGTGGAGGCCGACAACCCGATCTAGTGCGGCGTCTCGTAACGTTGCGCCGGAAACCCCGGGCGCGTGGGCGCGCCCCTTCAGGATCACGGTGGTCAGCTGCGCAGCAGCTGGCCACCGTGCAACAAGCATCGAGTGCGGCGTCTCACAACGTACGATTCCGCGAACGTTGTGAGACGCCGCACTAGCGCGCCCGCTCGAGCGCGGCCAGGGAGTCGACCACCGCCTCCGGGCGCTCCGCGAGCACGAGATGTCCGCAGTCCGCCACCACACGCAGCGGCGCGTCGAGTCGCCGTGCCAGCTCGACCCCGTCGGCGACCGGGAGCTGCAGGTCACGGGCGCCCCACAGCACGAGCGCCGGGCACCCGATCGAGCTGATCTCGGCGCGGGGGTCGTCACGGGTCATCGCCGCGCCGGCGACGTCGATGCCGACGTGCTCGCGGGTGTCCCGGAACAGCCCCCGTAGCGCGGGCGGAGCGAGCGCCTCCGCGTCGGACACGAACCATGACCCCAGCACGGCCCGCCGAAAACCGGCCCGGGCGCCGAACCTGCGGGCGAGCGGCTGCACCAGCTTGGCGGGCCGGAGCCGCGTTGTCACGTTGATGTAGCGCCTGGCCGCCGGCCTGGCCGTCGAGATCCCTGCGGCGGCGACGAGCAGCAGGCCTGCGACGAGGTCGGGCCGCTGCAGCGCCAGCCGGAGCGCGACCTGGCCTCCGAACGAGTGGCCGGCCACGAGGGCGGCGCCGACGCCCTCGATGTCCAGGGTGGTGGCCACCACGGCCGCGAAATCCGACACGGTGGCGCCGCGCGGGAGCGACGGCGAGCCGCCGTGACCCGGGAGGTCGAGTGCGAGCACCCGGTGTGCGCCGACGAGGCCGGGAAAGACCTGCACCCAGTTCGCCGCAGAGCCGCCGAGCCCGTGCAGCAGCACCACCGGCGGGCCCTGCCCGCCCGCATAGAGGTGCGTGCCACCGACGGAGCGGGGCTCGAGCACCGTTCGGGCGATTGCGGCCGTCATCTCGCCGGAGTATCCTCCATACATCATGGTGCCTTTCGGGAGGCGGGCCCGTTGACCCCCGCCACTCACAACCGAGTGTCGACCAGGCCCGGCCGTGCGTTTCGCGCGGTGGGGCTTTTTTGATGCCCGAAGGAGGAGACGAATGGCCAACCACCTGACGCCTGAGGAGCTCTCCAAGGAGCTCGGCATGGATCGCGAGGCGGTCATCAAGCTCTGCATCGAGGAGGGCGTGCCGATCTACCACGGGAAGATCGACAAGCACCTGTTCCAGGCGCAGCTGCAGGCCATGCACATGCCCGCGGCGCAGCACGCGTAGCGCCACCAACTCGGGGTGTCTCCCCTGCTCTCAGGGGAGCACCCTCCGGGCCAGAGCAGCAAGAGCCCCAGCCGCCGGCGGCAGGCATGCGCTCGTCAGCGGGAGCGCGAGCGCGGCTTTGCGGCCGGGGCTTTTCTCGCTTTCGCTCCCGGCTTCGGCTTCGGCTCCTTCGGGCCGGACTTCGCGGCCGCCACGCTCGCCTTCAGCGCCTCCAGCAGGTCGAGCGCGGGCGCGCGCTCGGCGACGGGCTCCGGCTGCACGATCTCCTCGCCGCGCAGCTTCGCCTCGAGGAGCGCGCGAAGGTCGCGCCTGTAGTCGCTTGCCAGGCCGGCCGGGTCGAACGAGCCGGCGAGACCGTCGATGATCTGGCGGGCGAGCTCGAGCTCCGAGGGCTTGACCTCGGTGGCGCCGACAGCCTCGTCGATCTCCGCCTGGGAGTACACGTCCTCGGAGAGGAACAGGGTCTCGAGCACCAGGGCGTCACCCTTGGCGCGCACGAGGCAGAGCGACTCCCGACCGGAGCGGACGAAGCGACCGATCGCTCCGACACTCGCCTCACGCATCGCCTCCAGCAGGAGCCGGTACGGGCGTCGCTGCGCGGCCGCCGAGCCGGGCACCAGGAAGTAGGTGCGATCGAGCCAGACGGGATCGACCTGCTCGACCGGGACGAACTGGGTGATCTCGATCGAGCGGGAGTCGTCGTGGCGCTCGAGCGCCTCGAGCTCCGCCTCCTCGACGACGACATACTGGCCTTTGCCAACCTCCCACCCCTTCACGAGCTCGTCGGGGCCGACCTCACGATCGTGCGTGGGGCACCAGCGCTTCTGCTTGATCGGCGTCAGGCATTCGCGGTGCAGCAGCCGGAACGAGACGTCCGACTGGCGGGCAGCCGGCTTGGTCGCCGGGGCCAGGCCGACGGGGATGCTGACGAGCCCGAAGCTCAGTGATCCGTTCCAGGTCGTTCTCACGTTTCCTCGCAGAATCGGGGACCAACACCATTCTTCCCTCTTTTCACGGTTCCTTCACCTGTAGATTCTCGGTCCGTGAACGAAGACCGCACGATTGCACGTCTCTGGCGGGACGCCGTCGCCGGGCAGCGGCCCGGCACCGCGTACCTGACCCAGCACGGGGACCACTGGCACGCCGTCTCCTGGGAGGAGGCGGGGGAGCGTGTGGACAGGATCGCGAACGGCCTGCTGGCCCGCGGCATCCGCAAGGGGGACGCTTTCGGGCTGCTGGGCCGCACGACGCTCGAGTGGTCGCTGTTCGACTTCGCACTCGGCCTCGTGGGCGCCGTCGGCGCACCCGTCTATGCGAACAGCTCCGCGAAGGACGTCGCGTACATCCTCGGTCACTCGGAGGCGGTCGGCGTCCTGTGCGAGGACGAGGCCCAGCGGGCGAAGGTCGAGAGCGAGCGTGCGACGCTGCCCCGCCTGCAGCACCTGCTCGACTTCGGCGATCTGGCCGGGCTCGAGGCCGAAGGGACGGTGTACAGAGACGAGCATCCCACCGCGCTCGACGAAGCCGTGGCGGCGATCGGCGAAGAAGACCTGTTCACGTTCATCTACACGTCCGGCACGACCGGCCCTCCCAAGGGCTGCATGATCCGGCACCGCAACTACTACGCGATGGCGTCGGTGATCGACCACCTCCCCATGTACGTGCGGGAGGACGACCTGATGCTGCTGTACCTGCCGCTCGCGCACAACTTCGGGCGGCTGATGCACCTGACCGGCGCGTACGTCGGCTACACGATCGCGTTCCTGCCCGATCCGCTACAGACCGCCGACGCACTGCAGCAGGTGCATCCGACGGTGTTGCCGAGCGTGCCGCGCGTGTACGAGAAGATCCACACGGCGATCGTGTCCGCGATCGACGAGACGTCCGGGGTGAAACGGCGTCTCGCGGACTGGTCGCTGTCGGTGGGCCGGCGGGTCAGCAAGCTGGAGGAGTCGCGGCAGACCGTGCCGCCGCTGCTGCGCGCGAAGCACCTGGTCGCCGACCGGCTCGTCTTCGCGAAGATCCGCGAGCGGCTCGGCGGGCGCCTGCGCACCCCCATCTCAGGGGGCGCACCGCTCGCGCAGGAGATCGCCGAGTTCTTCGACGGCATCGGCATCCGCATCCTCGAGGGGTACGGGCTGACCGAGTGCACGACCGCCGCGACGACGAACACGCCCGAGCGGTGGCGGTTCGGTACCGTCGGCCCGGCCCTGCCCGGCTTCGAGCTCTCGCTCGCCGACGACGGCGAGCTGCTGATCCGCAGCGACACGGTGTTCGCCGGCTATTTCAGGGATCCGGAGGCGACGGCGGCCGTGCTCGGCCCGGACGGCTGGCTGCACTCGGGCGACATCGCGGAGATCGACAGCGACGGTTTCGTGAAGATCACGGACCGCAAGAAGGACATCCTCGTCACGGCCGGCGGCAAGAACATCGCGCCGCAGAACCTCGAGAACGACCTGAAGGCCTCGCGGTTCGTCTCCCAGGCGCTCGTCGTCGGCGACCGCAAGCCGTACGCAGCAGCGTTGATCACGCTCGATCCCGTCGAGGTGGGCAAATGGGCGGCCGAGCGCGGGATCCCGGGGACGATGGCCGAGATCGCGCAGGACGACCGCGTGCGCGAGCTCGTGCAGGGCATCGTCGACGACGTCAACCGGGAGCGCTCACGCTTCGAGCAGATCAAGCGGTTCACGATCCTGCCGCGCGACTTCACGATCGAGCAGGACGAGGTGACGCCGACGCTGAAGCTGAGGCGCCGCGTGGTGATCGAGCACTTCGCCGACGCTGTCGA
>DAIOGR010000182.1:0-4984 GCA_036745155.1 Gaiella sp. | reverse complement strand
GGGCTCGTCCGCCTCACGCCGACACGGTAGCGCCTCGAGCCGAGGAGGCCGGGCGGCGGCGGTCGCTCATCCGGCGATCACCTCGCCCGCGTCGCCCGCGGCGTCCAGAACCTCGAGGAGTCGAGTGAGGGGCGGGACATGCAACACGAGTCAGGCAGCCGCGGCAGCGACGCTCATGCCCCGCAGCCGGTTCGTGAAGCCGACGCCCGGCGCGTGGATGTTCAGCAGGCGGGCTCCGGTCGGGCCGCTCGTGAACGTGTGCTCGACCCCCGGCGTCGCCGCGACGAAGGTGCCCGCCTCCGCGACGACCCGGTGGCCGTCGACGAGGAACTCGGCGGTGCCGTCGAGGACGTAGAAGGAGTCCGTGTGGTCGTCGTGCGTGTGCGGGTCGGGGCCGCCGAAGGCGGGGTCGAGCTCGAACTCGATCAGCGAGAGCTCGTCGCTTCCGACCTTGATCGTCGCCACGCGATGGCTTCCGACCAGAGCCTCGCCCTCGCCGGCGTCGAGCAGGATCGCGCCGGTTGCGGGCAGACCGGATCCCGGCGCGGCGTCGACGCTGTCGAACGGGCCGGGGCCGCCGCGGTCGCGCTCGCGGAGCGCCTCTGCGAAGCGCCCGTCGGGCGTGTGGAAGTTGAGGAACCGCGCGGGGGAGAGGCTGCGGAACCCGTGCACCACGCCGGGCGGCGCGTACACGAACCCACCGGGCCCGAGCGCGTGCTCATCGTCGTGGACCAGGAACGCGAGACGCCCGTCGAGGACGTAGAACGCGTCGGCGTGATCCCGGTGGAGGTGCGGGGCCGCGCCGGGCCGGGCGTCGGGGAAGAACGACTCCGTGATGGTCAGCTCGGGGAGCGCCGCCTTGAGGACGATCCGGCCTCCGAAGAGGGGCTCGCCTTCGCCCGGGCGGAGAACGATCGGCTCGGTCATGCCCGGAGGATCGCGCGAGCCGCCGCCCCCCGCAGTGCGGGAGGCGCGTGGACGGGAGTGCGGGTAGCCGTACTTCGGGTCGTTTCAGGGAGCGCGGCGAAAAGGCCAGGGTCAGGTCTTCTTCGTTCCACCGGCCCGTCTTCTTGCGCGTCTTCGTGCCGAATCTGTGCCGATGCGTCTCCACCTCTGGTTTGTTGCCTGTATTGGCGACAGACTCGAGGGGTGGTGCGTCCTCCGCGGATCGAGCTGGCCGGCGATGTCGACCAGCGCGTTGGTGTTCCGGGGTCGGGATCGGGAGTGGTTCCTCGCCTACCGTAGCTCGTCTGTAGCATGATTCGTGCTACAGTGGGCCGGATGGCGCGTTCTCTCCATGTGCGCCTCGACGATGCGTCTGTGGCTGCGCTCGAGATCGTGCGCGCCGGTGGGTTGACCGACTCGGAGGCGGTGCGCACGGCTTTGCGCGAGGCGGCGGCGCGGCGTCGGGTGCGTTCGGCGATTCGCGACGAAGTGCGCGCGCTTGCGGCCGACGAACATGATCGCAAGGAGATGCGGCTGATTCGCGAGCAGCTCGCCGAGCTTGCGCCTCCGCTCCGGGACTGACGTGGTTCGAGGTGAGCTCTTCCACCTGCCGGCCCCTCGCGGCGTCCGCAGGCGCGAGCAGCGTGGGGCCAGGTACGCCGTGGTCGTCCAGGCCGACGAGTTCCTCGGCCTCAGCACCGTCCTCGTCGCGCCGACGTCGACGAGCGCCAGGCCTGCGAGCTTCCGGCCGGTGATCACGCTCGGGGGGCAGCAGACGCGCGTGCTCGTCGAGCAGACGACAGTCGTCGACCCGCAACGACTCGGTCGCTCCGGCGGGCGCCTCGAGGCTCCCGAGCTCCGCGCCGTCGACGAGGCGCTCCTGCTCGTCCTCGGCCTCTGAAACGCCGGATCGTTGCCGGCTTCTACCGTCGAGCTCATGGGCGGCGAGAACGTACTTCGAGAGGATGCGCGGCGCCTCTGGCAGGTGCTCGGGTCATCCGGGGGGCCGGCCGCGGCCCGCACCCCGGCGGGCGCCGCCGCCGCGGCCTGAAGCAGCTCGACCCAGTGTGCGCGGCGCTTGACCGAGTCGAAGCGAGGAGCGCCTCCGGGAGACATCGCCGACTGGCGGCAATCGGCGACGCGTTGTACGCTCGCCGCGACATCCGACCGAGGAGGCTCGCATGGCACTCGCACGCGTCGTGACGTTCGAAGGGGTCGAGGCTTCCAGCCTCGAGGATCTGGAGCGTCGGATCCGGGAGGGCGATCAGCCTGCCGACCTCCCCGCGACCGAGATCCTGGTGCTGCACGACCCCGACACCTCGACGTCGCTCACCATCCTGCTCTTCGACAACGAGGACGACTACGCCCGCGGCGACGCCGCGCTGAATGCGATGCCGGCCGGCGACACGCCGGGAGCCAGGACGTCGGTGCGGAAGTACCGGGTCGCGATCCGGATGACGATGTAGGCGAGTCCGTCTCCGGGCCTCTCGTTCGCCCTTCCTGGGCCTCGCGGGTCAGTCGACTTCTTCCCGGCTGGTCGGCGCGAGCCTCCCACCAACCTGGCCCGCGGTCGTAGCGGCGTTCACGCGCCTCGTTGCAGGGGTACGCGCTACGAGAGCGAGCGGAGCGTAGGACTCCTTTACGTCAAGCACGGGCGTGCAGCGCGGGAGTTCGGTAGTTGCGGGTACGCGGATCGGTGGCCGCACTGATGACTGGTCATGCGCGATGGGCGAGAGTGGCGGTGCATGAGACCTTGATGAGTTGAGGAGGTTGTGATGAACGGCTTGATCAGGGTTCTCGTCGCGATGCTTGGGGGTTTGTGTGTTCTGCTGGTCGCGCTCACGGTCGCAGCTTCGCCGGCGACCGGCGCCGAGCCGGCCATCAGCGCGAACGCCCCTTCGCTCGGTCTCCAGAACGCGGTCGTGATACCCATCTGGCCCTTCCCGGCGGCGCGAATACCGCAGAACGTCCCGACGATCGGGTGCACTGCGCACCCCACCGCCGGCTATGGATTCAAGATCGTGTTCAGGTGGATCGCATTTCCGGCCTTCTGGCACTGGGATCGGGTCAAAGAGCTTCGCGGCTACCAACTGTTCGTACAGCACCAGGGCGAGCCGTATCCAGCGCTCAACGTCACGCTGACCGGGACGCGCTCAACGAGCTACACGTGGGTCGCATGCCAGGCATTCGTCATCGACTCCAACCTTGACAACTGGAACTGGAACGTCAGGGCAGTCGATATGGATGGACACGTGGTGGCATCGTCCCAATCGAGCTTCCGATTCTTGCCCTGCCGCCTCGACGCTCGCTCCGGCGAGCCGTGCTACTCCAGCCCGAATTGAGGCGAACGTCGACTCACACGATTGTGGGGCCCGCCGCGAAGGTGGGCCTCACTGCTCGCCCGAGCCGTCATAGCGGGAGGTACGAAGCCCGCTGGTGTACGCGCTGGTGGAGTGCCCAGGCTCCGGTCTTCTTCGTTCCGTTCGTTCGGCTTGTGGTGGGTTCGGGTCGAGAGACTGCCGAGGTTTCCGCGCGCATCCCAGCAGCCCGCGGCGCCCACTGCGGGTAGCTCCGCGCGATTTCGTGGTCAGGGGCGGTCCTGTCTCGACACCACGCTCTCAGTCGGTTCCGGGCGCTGCCAGGGGAGCTGGGGTGACGGTGACGCTCAGCTCGCCGACACCGGCCAGGCTCCCGGTCAGGTCGGCCTCCCACGAGGCGGCGCCGCATTTCCAGATCCCGACGTCGGTCGCCGGCGTCGAGTAGCGCTCGTGACCGACGACGCCGGTGGCGCGCCACACGTTGCCCACCCAGGCGCCGGCGCTGACCTCCAGCCGGACCTCGAGCGTTCCCGTGACGGTGGAGAAGTTGCATTTGCTCAGCGTCGCAGGGGCACTGCCCGCGTAGCTCGTCCCGGTTCGCGTCAGTGGCACGGTCACCGTCTCGCTCAGGCCGGGGAACATCCCCCCGACCACGAAGCTGACGGTCGTGTCGCACGCGCCCGACGCGCACGAGGGCTTGAAGGTGTGGGTGATCTTGCTGCTGTCACCGACCTTCATGCCAAACCCGTCCACCGCAGTGATCTGCCTGGTGAGGTCCGACTTCCCTTCCAGCCGCGCCTCCGAGAGCGCGAGCGGCTGTTTCGGCACGACGCGCAGCGCACGTACGGCCGACTCGACGCAGCCGTCACGGCCGGCGATCCGGTATGCCTGCCAGAAATAGGTTCCAGGCCTGTTCAGCCAGGAGGTCGACAGAGTGGCTCCGGCCCGTTGGGCCTGGTAGACCGCCGGCGCGCCCGTCCGCACGAAGCTGGAATGGGCGACGTTGCCGGCGATCACGCCGCACTTGCCGCGCACGGAAGATCGCGAAATCCGAAGCACGAGACCGACGTCACGGGCATGCGTCCGGATCCGGAACGTGACCGGAGCACCGGCCTCGAACGCGACGTTCGGCGTGGGCTGGAGCAGCACCGGCGGCTTCAGATCCGGGTTCGGCGCGCGCGCTCCCCCGACCGCAACCGTCACCACGCTGAGAGCACCGACGACGACGATGGCAATCGCCGCACGAAGACGAAGACGATTAGCTCGCATCCCGAACACCCCCTTCGCTCTCTTCTAGCGCGAACAGGCTGCGAGCACAGCGGGGAGTCCCCTCATCTTCCTGCCCGGAAGTACCTGCTCTTCCCTATGATCGCCCGGTGGAGATGCGGGTCGTCGTGCTCGGCGCAGGCTTCGGGGGTCTCGAGCTCGCCACCACCTTGTCGGAGGCGCTCGGCGACGACGTCGCCGTCACGCTGATCGATCGAAACGACGCCTTCGTCTTCGGCTACGCGAAGCTCGACGTGATGTTCGGGCGCGCGCCGCCCGAGGAGGTGCGGCTGCCGTACCGGGCCGTCGCGAAGCCCGGGGTCCGCTTCCTGCGCGAGACGATCACCGCCATCGATCCCGAGACGCGCCGGGTCACGACCGACGCCGGTGTGCACGAGGCCGACGCCCTCGTCGTCGCCCTCGGGGCCGACTACGACCTCGACGCGACGCCGGGG
>DAIOGR010000181.1:0-4997 GCA_036745155.1 Gaiella sp. | reverse complement strand
GGTTCGTGAACAGGCAGATCGTGTCGGTGCGGTTGAGCGTGCCGGCGAGCTTGCGCAGCGCCTGGCTCATCAGCCTCGCCTGCAGGCCCACGTGGCTGTCGCCCATCTCGCCCTCGATCTCCGCCTTCGGGGTGAGGGCGGCGACGGAGTCCACGGCGACGACGTCGACGGCCCCGGAGCGGACGAGCAACTCGCAGATCTCGAGCGCCTGCTCGCCCGTGTCGGGCTGCGACACGAGGAGATCGTCGATGTTGACGCCGATGTGACGGGCGTATTGCGGGTCCATCGCGTGCTCGGCGTCGATGAAGGCGCAGATGCCGCCGCGTCGCTGTGCTTCGGCGATCACGTGGTAGACGAGCGTCGTCTTGCCGGACGACTCGGGCCCGAACACCTCCACGACACGGCCGCGGGGCAGCCCGCCGATGCCGAGCGCCATGTCGAGCGAGAGCGACCCGGTCGAGACCGCGCCCACCGACACCTGCGCCTGGTCGCTCATGCGCATGACCGAGCCCTTGCCGAACTGCCGCTCGATCTGGCCGAGCGCGACGTCGAGCGCTTCCTCGCGTTTCATCCGTTCATCCTCCTAGCGGTGCCGTTGTCGTCGGACTGCGTTGTTCTCGAGACGTGTCTCCCAGTGGGGTCGAGTGCAGCACCGTGTACCGAGCGCCGGACCGGTGCAGCTCCGACAGGTAAGCAGCCGCGTCGGACGGAACGAACGTTCGTACCGGGGGCAGCGGCGGATCGAGCCGTGGCCGCTCGCGGAAGCGGGCGACCGTGACGTGCGGAAGCCAGGGCCGGCGCTCTCTCCGGTAGACGCCGAGCTCCTCGAGCCGGCGGTGCAGCACGTCGGCGAGCATTGCCGCCCGCCCGGTCGGGTCGGTAAGCACGACCATGCCGACACCCGGGGTCTCGCGCCACGCCAGCGGCTCGAGCGGAAAGGGCTCGACCCCCGCAGCTGCCCCGTCGAGCGCCTCCACGACGGCGCCGACGTCGCCCGCCGGGCGGCGGCCCAGGAACGCGAGTGTGACGTGCAGCTGCTCACGAGCGAGGCGACGGCAGGCGTGGAGCTCGCGCTCCCCCCACGCGGCGAGTGCGTCCAGCACGGGGTCGGGCAGACGGAGTGCGAGGAAGAGCCGAAGCGACGCATCGCCTCCGACGCTACCCGCCGAAGTCATACGCGTTCGTGCCGGCTCTGTGTCAGAAGTGCTCGCACGAGATGGAGCGCCGCCACGGCCGAGCGACTGCGGATCCACTCTCGGTCCCCGGGCAGGTCGAAGCTGAGCGCCGTCTCGCCGTCAGGGCCTGCCGCGTGGAAGAAGACGAGACCGACGGGGCGCTCGGCCGTGCCGCCGCCTGGGCCCGCGACGCCGGTGACGGCCACCGCGACGTCGACGGCGAGCCGCTCGCAGGCCCCGTGCGCCATGGCCCGCGCCGTCTCGGCGGAGACGGCGCCGTGCTGCTCGAGCACCGCTCGGGGGACACCGAGCTGCTCGGCCTTGACCTCGTTGCCGTACGCCACGATGCCGCCCTCGAAGACGTCGCTCGAGCCGGCGATCGCGGTCAGGCGTGCAGCGACGAGCCCACCGGTGCACGACTCGGCCGTGCCGAGCGTGAGCCCGCGCTCGCGGCACAGCTCCAGCACGATCTCCTGGATCGACTGCTCGTTCTGCGCGAAGAGGTGGCGCTCGAGCGGAGCGCGCAGGCGGGCGGCGAGCGTGTCGGCGCGCTCCTCGGCGCCCGGCTCCACGATCAGGTCGACATGGATCTCGAAGTCGCGCGCACAGATCGTCGCCTCGACGCCGTCGCCGTCCCCTCCCGCCTCTGCGAGCGCCCGGGCCACCGCCGACTCGCTGAGCCCGTAAAAACGCAGGACACGGCGGCCGGGAGGGCTGGTGCGGGCGAGCACCCGGCCGAGCGGCTCGGACTCGACGGCCCGGGGCCAGAGCCGACGCAGCTCCCCGGGCGGCCCGGGCAGCACGACGGCCACACAGGTGCCCGTGTCGAGCACCACTCCCGGGGCCGTGCCGGCGAGGCCGAGCGAGACGGCTCCCTCGGGGAGGGTCGCCTGCTTGACGACGCCGGGGGCGAAGTCGGCATACGGGCGCCCGAGACGTTCCGCGACCGTGCGCGAGACCCGCTCGATCTCCACCTCGAGCTCGTGATCCACCTGCAGAGCACGCCCGGCGACGCGCCCGACGAGCTCGATCGTGCGATCGTCGTGCG
Source organism: Gaiella sp. (assembly GCA_036745155.1). Lineage (GTDB taxonomy): Bacteria > Actinomycetota > Thermoleophilia > Gaiellales > Gaiellaceae > Gaiella. The sequence continues at coordinate 2,774 of DAIOGR010000181.1, read as the reverse complement.
TAGGCCCGAGCCCGCCCGAGACGAGGCACACGTCGGCCTCCATCCCCTCGCGCAGCGCCGCTTCGAGCTCGGCCGGATCGTCGCCGACGATCATCACCCGCGTGGGCTGGAGCCCCAGGGAGAGAGCCTCGCGGGCGTAGAACGGGCCGTTGAGGTCGGTACGCTCACCGCGCACGAGCTCACTGCCCGTGACGACGATCACCGCTCGCGGGCGGGTCAAGAGCCGGTGACGGTGCGCAGCGACACGGTCAGCTCGCCGGCGGCCGGGATCCGCACGCGGGTGCCGTTCGCCCGCACCTCGAGGTTCGCCGGCGCTGCCACGGAGATGAAGAGCTTTGCCCGCGTGAACTGCTTCGCCTGCCCGCGCTCGAGCGTGCCGCGGTAGAGCGGCTTGCCCGCCCGCGAGCCGGCGCGGATCTCCATGAACGACGCTCCCTTTGTCGCCCTGATCTCGACGGTGACCTGGGCCCTGGTCGCCTTGCCGGCACCCGTGCTCGCGATCCGGGCGCCCGTGTTGACGCCCTGCACCTTCGGCTCGTCGGTGCCGCCGAAGCGCCAGGCGGCGATCACGAGCGCGGTCACGAGGACGATCGCGGCGAGCGCCACCACGACGATCCGCGACTCGCGCCGCTCGCGGCGGCCTCGCGACTGCGGCACCCGGCGCGTTCGCAGGGGCTGTTCGTCCTCCCCGGCGACGAAGCGCGAGTTGTACTCGTCGACGTACAGCTGCCCGTCCATGCCGAGGGCGTCCGCATAGGTGCGCAGGAACCCCTTGATGTAGGTGTGCCCGGGGAGCTGGTCGAACTGCTCCGCCTCGAGGGCGCGCAGGTACTTGCCCCGCACCTTCGTGCGAGACTCCATCTCGTTGAAGTCGAGGCCCTGGCGGTTTCGCGCCTCGCGCAGGCTGGAGCCGATCTCGAACACCGTAGGGAGTGTAGACGAGCCCGCGCCCCGCCCCGGTGTGCCTCCCCTACGCGTCTCCGCTCACTCCACCGATTTCAGCAGGACGTACACGAGGAGCGACACGACCGCCGCGGAGGCGAGGCAGATGCCGAGGATGGCGAGCGTGCGGGCGGCCCGTGTCGCGCCGCGGCCGCCCGCTCGCCCGAGCGTGAGGGTGTCGCGTGCACGCGCCTGCCGCACGAGAGCGAAGGCGGCGAAGCCGAGCGCGAGGCCGACGGGAATCGCGAGCCCAGCGTGCAGCAGGTCGTACGAGGCGGAATACCGGGTGGCGGCGATGGCGACGGGCATCGTCGCGACCGAGAGCGCTCCCAGCACGACGGCCCACACGGCCCGCGCGTTGCCGGCAGCGGGGCGGTCGCTACTGCTTCTTGTAGGGCTTGCCAACAGCTGCGGGAGGGATGGAACGACCGATCACGCCGGCGACGGCGATCAGGGTGAGCACGTACGGGAGTGCCTGGAACAGCACCGAGGCCGACTGCGAGTACTCGGGCAGCCGCTGCGCGAGTGCGCTCGAGAAGCCGAACAGCATGCAGGCGGCTGCGGCAGTGAAGGGGCGCCAGTTACCGAAGATGAGCGCCGCCAGGGCGATGAAGCCGCGGCCCGCGGTCATGTTCTCGTTGAACGAGTTGACGAAGCCGATCGACAGGTAGGCGCCGCCGGCGGCGGCGAGGGCGCCCGAGAGGATGACCGCGGCATACCGCACGAGGTACACGTTGATGCCGACCGTGTCGGCCGCCCGCGGGTGCTCCCCGACGGACCGGATCCGCAGGCCGATCGGCGTGCGGAACATCACGACCCAGGTGACGACGACGGTGAGAAGCGCCAGCCAGATCATCAGGTTGAGGTTGCCGAAGATGGCGCCGATGAAGGGCACGTCCTCCAGGAAGGCAAGGTGCACGTTCGGGATGCTCGGCGTGTCGGTCGGGGTGCCCTCGGTGCCGTAGGTGTCGATGAAGAGGTAGCCCGTGATGCCGAGCGCGAGGAAGTTGATCGCGGTGCCGCCGACGATCTGGTCTGCGCGCAGCGAGATGGCGAAGAACGCGTGCACCGAGGCGAGCGAGGCCCCCGCGACGATGCCGATCAGCAGGCCGAGCACCCAGGAGTCGGTCTTGTCCGCTCCGAGGATGGCGAAGAACGCCCCGGTCAGCATCATCCCCTCGAGGCCGATGTTGACGACGCCGGAGCGCTCCGAGAAGAGCCCCCCGAGCGACGCGAACATGAGCGGCGTGGCGAAGCGGAGCATCGCCGCGAAGAGCGCCGACCAGACGACGACGCTCTCGAGCTTGTCGACGCTCGAGAGGCCGGCAAGGACCGCCATCGTGATCCCGAACGCCCCTGCCACGATCGCGAAGATGCCGAAGCGGATGTCGCGCCGCGCGATCGCCACGCCGCCGAGCGCGATGCCGACGGCCGCGATCGCGATCGAGGGCCCGAGCGAGCGGACGGTCAGGGGCGGCAGCGCGATCCAGGCGGCGGCGAGGCCGAGCAGGATCCCCGCCCAGGAGACGGCGCGCACGCCGTGCGGCAGGCGCGCCGCGAGACGGCTGCCCAGGCCCACAGGTGCCTCCTGTGCAGTGCTTGTCGGCTCGACGCTCACCCTGCCGCCGCCTGCTTGACATCCGGGACGCGTGGCTCGCGCTTGCGGCGCAGCCTCCTGAGGATCGTGAGCACGATCACGTCGGCGCCGACGAAGAGCACGACCAGGCCCTGGATCAGCAGCGTCAGGTTCGAAGCGAGCTCGGGCTGGAACACCTCCGGGTCGAGGTTGCGCGTGGAGGTGCCGTTGATGAGAGCGCCGAACAGGAGCGCCG
>DAIOGR010000180.1:0-5006 GCA_036745155.1 Gaiella sp. | reverse complement strand
CGTCCTTCGTCTCCTCGGCGATGTCGCCGGCCGACTCGAACCCGTAGAAGATGTAGACGGGCGCGAGCACGGCGATCAGGGCGGCGCCGGTGAGCCAGTTGCCGCTGAAATCGAGGCCGAGCGGGTTGCTCGCCGCGTTCTCCACCCCCTGGGTCGTGAAGAGGAAGCCGAGACCGTGGTGGAAGCCGTGGATGAGGAGGATGAGGGCGATGCCGAGGGTGCCAACGATCTCGACGTAGACGCCGAACTGCGCCACGCGGCCCATCACTTGGGCGCCGGTGATGTTCAGGCCGGTCTGGATTGCGAGGAGAATCAGCGTGATCACGAGGATCGTCGTGTGGTCGGTCGCGTCGAGGTTCCAGCCGAACCAGTTGTGGGTGAGCGCGGTGACGTACGAGACGACACCCGTGTCGACGGCGGCAACCGTGATCAGGAGGGCGAGCCCGTAGAACCAGCCGACGAACCACCCGTACGCGCCGCTGACGGAGAACTTGCTGTACTGGTAGAGCGCTCCCGCGACCGGGTAGTGGCTCGCGAGCTCGCCGAACACGAGCGCGACGAAGAGCATCCCGATCACCGGGATGAAGGTGAGCCAGACGTAGGCGGGACCGCCGGTGCCGACGCCGAGGACGAAGAGCGTGTAGATGCCGACCATCGGCGACAGGTAGGTGAAGGCGACCGAGAAGTTGGCAAAGAGCCCCAGCACACGGTTCAGCTGCGGCTTGTAGCCGAGGCTCTCGAGCCGTGCGTCCTCGCTCTGAGCCGCGCTCGGTACCGGGGCGGTTGTCTCCTGCATGGCTCCTCCTGTCATGGGCCGCTGGGCGGCGCCAATCTACAACCTCGTGCGGAGCATTACTACGTGCCGCCGTGACCGTGCTTCGGCGGCTTCCGACGCGCCGCCCGGAGCCCGAATCCTCCTGTCAGGAGAGGACGATGCGGGCGTCGAGGCCGAGCGCGCCGCCCGGGGTGACGAGCAGCGGGTTGACCTCGATCTCGGCGATCTCGGGGTGCGCTGCGGCGACGCGCGAAAGAGCCGCCGCCGCCTCGGCTGCGGCGCGGATGGCGAGCGCCGGCCGGCCCCGAGCGCCCGTCAGCACGCCGGCGCCGCGGAGTGAGCGAAGCAGCTCTTCCACCTCGTCGGCACCGGCCGGCGCCAGCGCCACGGCGACGTCGCGCAGCAGCTCCGCGTAGATGCCGCCCAGGCCGACGAGCACGAGCGGCCCGAAGCGCGGGTCGCGCCGGCAGCCGACGATCAGCTCGACGCCGCCCGCCGTGTCGACGAGCGTCTCGACGGAGTAGCCCTCCGGCGCCAGCCGCCCCTCCATGTCCGTGGCGGCTGCGGCGACCGCCGCATCGTCGGCGAGCCCGAGCGCGACTCCGCCCGCGTCGGACTTGTGCAGCAGCCCGAGCGCCTTCAGGACAACCGGGTAGCCGAGGTCGGCAGCAGCCGCTCGGACGTCCTCGACCGAGGCAGCGCGGCGGGCCACAGCAAACGGCACGCCGGCCGCAGCGAGCAGCTCGCGCGACTCGAAATAGCCGTCGCTCCGCACGGGGTCGGCTGTCTTCCCCATGTCGGCCACCCCGGTACCCGGGTGCAGCTCCTGCTCGACGAGTGCGGCCAGCGTCGTGATCACGGCTTCGATGTCGCGGTAGACGGGGACCCCGCCGGCGCGCAGCGCCCGGGCAGGCCCCGAGTCCCAGAACATCGCCTGGGCCAGGAGAGGGCGCCCGGTCCTGCCGGCCGCAGCCGCGATCGAGCGTGCAACCTCGGTCTCGCGCTCGGCGAAGGCCTCGTTCATCTCGCTGTAGCCGCCGAAGTACCCCGTGAACACCACGGCGTCGACCTCGCCGGACACGAGCACAGCCTCGGTCACGCGCTCGAAGTTCCAGAAGTCCTGCTCACCGGCGCCCGCGAGGTCGACAGGGTTCGTGGTGATGATCGTCGGCGCAATCGCCGTCAGCTTCGCGCTCAGCTGCTCAGAAAGATGCGGCAACTCCAGTCCGGCCGCCGTTGCGAGGTCGGCGGAGACGACCCCGGTGCCGCCGCCGTCGCCGACGATCGCGATGCGGCGACCTCGCGGCCGATGCGGCGCGAGGCAGGCGAGCGCCACGTCGACGAGCTCCTTGGGTGTGGCGACGCGCTGGATGCCCGCCGCGCGACAGGCTGCAGCGACCACCGACGAATCGCTCGCGAGGGCGCCGGTGTGCGAGGCGGCGGCGCGGGCCCCGGGCTCGCTGCCGCCGGCCGCGAGCAACACGACCTGCTTGCCGGCGGCGAGTGCGGCAGCACCTGCCCGCGCGAACGCGCGCCCGTCGTGGAAGTCCTCGCAGTAGACGGCGATCACGCGCGTGGCTTCGTCGGCGGCGAGCGCCTCGACGAGCTCCGCCGCGTCGATGTCCGCCTGGTTGCCGAGCGAGGCGAACCGGGAGACGCCGACCCCGTACTGGGAAGCCAGCAGGCTCACCTCGAGCGCCAGGTTTCCGCTCTGCGAGATGATCCCCAACGAGCCGGGCGTGAACTCGTTCGAGCCGAGATCGAGCTCTGCCGCAGCGTCGTAGACGCCGAGGCAGTTGGGGCCGAGCAGCACGGCACCTGCCGCGCGCACACGTTCCACGGCGGCCCGTTCGCGGGCCTTTCCTTCCTCGCCGAGCTCTCCCAGGCCGGCCGTGATGGCAACGATCGCGCTGGCGTCGGCGGCGAGAGATGCCTCGATCGCCTCCTCGAACGCGCCGGCAGGGAGGACGATCACGACGAGCTCGGGCGCTTCGGGCAGCTCGTCGAGCCCCCGGAAGGCGTGGTGCCCGAGGATCTCACCGCCGTTGCGGTTGACGAGCCAAACGTCGCGCCGGTGTGCGCCGCGGAGAGCCCCGGCCGCGACCCAGTGGCCCCACTTGGCCGGATCGCCCGAGGCACCGAGAACGGCGACCGAGCGTGGGTCGAAGAGCGGCCGCAGGTCGCGCACGGCAGAAGACTACGCGACACCCGGATCGCCGGATCGGCGCGAAGCGAGGCGAGTGGGTGCGCCGGCTGTGGACAAGGTGTTGCACGTCCGTCACAAAGGGTGTCTCCCCCAGGGAGACACCCTGGGGGAGACACCCTTGTTGGAGACGACCGCGCGGGAAGGCCGTTGGCCGCGCTGTCGGTCGGCTCGGCATCGTCGGCGCGGAGCCCGGGGTCGGAGCCCGAATGGGGCTCTACGAGAGGCCGCGGGCCTTGCGGCTCGCGGCCTGCTGGCGCCTGTTGGCGGCGAGCTCGACCTTGCGCAGCCGGATCGAGACGGGCGTCACCTCGACGCACTCGTCCTCGCGGATGAACTCGAGGGCCTGCTCGAGCGAGAGCGGCCGCGGCGGGATCAGCCGCACGAGCTCGTCCGAGGTCGAGGCGCGCATGTTCGTGAGCTTCTTCTCCTTGGTGGCGTTCACGTCCATGTCCTCGGAGCGCGCGTTCTCGCCGACGATCATCCCCTCGTAGACACCGACCCCGGGCGCCACGAAGAGCGTCCCGCGCTCCTGCAGGTTCGAGATCGCGAAGCCGGTCGTCGGGCCTTGCCGGTCGGCGACGAGCGACCCGCTCGGCCGGGTGCGCAGCTCGCCGTGCCAGGGCTCGTAGCGGTCGAAGACGTGGTGGAGGATCCCCGTGCCGCGGGTCTCGGTGAGGAACTCGGTGCGAAACCCGATCAGGCCCCGCGCGGGAACGAGGTACTCGAGCCGCACCCAGCCGGTGCCATGGTTCACCATCTGCTCCATCCGCCCCTTGCGCAGGGCGAGCAACTGCGTGAGGACACCGATGTACTCCTCCGGCGCGTCGATCGCGAGCCGCTCCACGGGCTCGTGCACCTTGCCGTCGACCTCCCTCGTCACGACCTGCGGCTTGCCCACCGTGAGCTCGAAGCCCTCCCGCCGCATCAGCTCGACGAGCACCGCCAGCTGCAACTCGCCGCGGCCCTGTACCTCCCAGGTGTCCGGTCGTTCGGTCGGGAGCACGCGCAGGGAGACGTTGCCGATCAGCTCGGCGTCGAGTCGGCTCTTCACCTGGCTCGCCGTCAGCCTCGTCCCCTCGAGCCCGGCGAGCGGCGACGTGTTGATGCCGACCGTCATCGAGAGCGACGGCTCGTCGACCTGTTCCACCGGCAGCGGCCGCGGATCGTCGACGTCGGCCAGTGTCTCTCCGATCGTGACCTCGGGAATGCCGGCCACAGCGACGATGTCACCGGGCCCGGCCTCGGCCGCCTCGACGCGGTCGAGGGCCTCGGTCACGTAGAGCTCGGTCACCTTGGCGCGCTCGACGGTGCCGTCGGCGCGACACCAGGCGACCTGCTGCCCCTTGCGGATGGTGCCGTTGCGCACCCGGCAGATCGCGAGCCGGCCGACATACGGCGAGGCGTCGAGATTCGTGACGAGCGCCTGCAGCGGGTGCCCTTCCTCGTAGACGGGGGCCGGGATCGTCTCGAGCAGCAGCTCGAACAGCGGCCGCAGGTCGTCGGCCAGGTCGTCGACGGTCAGGCCTGCCCGGCCCGCCCTCGCGTTGCAGTAGACGATGGGGAACTCGATCTGGCCCTCGTCGGCATCGAGGTCGAGGAACAGCTCGTACACCTCGTTGACGACCTCTTCCACGCGTGCGTCGGGCCGGTCGACCTTGTTGACGACGAGGATCACGCGGAGCCGCGCCTCGAGCGCCTTGCGCAGCACGAAGCGGGTCTGCGGCAGCGGCCCCTCGCTCGCGTCGACGAGCAGCAGCACCCCGTCGACCATGCGCAGCCCGCGCTCCACCTCGCCGCCGAAGTCGGCGTGCCCCGGCGTGTCGACGATGTTGATCTTCGTCTCGCCGTACTGGACTGCCGTGTTCTTGGCGAGAATCGTGATGCCCTTCTCGCGCTCGAGGTCCATCGAGTCCATCACCCGCTCGGCGATGTCCTGGTTCTCGCGGAACGAGCCGGACTGCCACAGCATCGCGTCGACGAGCGTCGTCTTGCCGTGGTCGACGTGCGCCACGATGGCGACGTTGC
>DAIOGR010000179.1:0-5017 GCA_036745155.1 Gaiella sp. | reverse complement strand
GCCGCTGGCGGCTGAACGCAGCCGCGCCGGCGCCGAGCTCCTCCACATCGAGCTCGACGATCAGGTGGTAGGCCTCACTGTTCGAGCGGAGCTCGAGCCGCGCCTCGGTGCGCACGTCGGCTTCGGGCCACGAGATCCGGTAGGAGGCCCGACCTCGTGCGAAGGCCTGTCCGGGGTCGCTTCGCGAGACGCCCACCGTGCCCTCGTAGCGCTCCTCGATGCGCGCGTCGAACGGGCCGTCGTAGTCGGAGCCGGATCCCGTGACCGCACGGGTCTCCCCCGCGATCACGTCGTCCTCGAAGCGCCAGACGACCGGGGGCTGCGCCCGCTCGTCCGTGTCCGGGGCGTGGGCGTCCGCGCCGGTCGTGGGCGGCAGCGCCGGGGCCGGCAGCCCGGAAGGCCCGTCCAGCACGGGCAGGGTCAGCGTGACGCTCCCGCGGTCGACCACCAGCGCCGCAGCCGTGGGCGGCGGCCAGGTGTTCGGCCAGTCGGCGCCCGCGAGCGACAGGCGCACCCGGTGCCCGGGCTCGAACACCCACGAGGTCGCCTCCAGCTCCAGCTCGAGCTCCGCCGGCACGCCGGGCTCGAGCGGGCGCAGGTCGTCGTGGCCGTGGCGGTGGGTGAGGTTGAGGACGCCGCGGCTTGCGAGCGCCGAGGTGCCGTCCGGAAACACGTCGCACAGCCTGGCCGACAGGTAGGCGACCGGCACCGGTGACGTGATCGTGAGCTGCAGGCGCGGATGGCCCATCACGTCGAGCGGGCGCTCGAGCGGCTCCCAGTCGTAGGTGAGCGAGAGCGCGTCGTCGAGGCGCTGGTCGTCGGGCTGGCCCCAGGGCAACCGCCCTGCGCACGAGATCCAGGCGGTGCGGCCGGAGTCGCCGCGCACGTGGATCTCGTCGCTCCCCGACCCGGCGGGCGAGAGCGTCACCTCGGTCAGCCGCTCCGGCGGCCAGATCGACTCGCTCCGCCATGCGCCCCGCACCTCCGCGAGGGCGGGGGCAGGCCGCGTGGAGTGACGGGCGAAAACCGCGATCGGCGGCTCCTCGTCGATCCCGTTCGGCTCGTCGGCGAGCCAGCGCCGGAACCAGCGGATCAGCTCGGGCACGAGGTCGATGTGCGGGCCGGGCAGCGAGGTGGCGGTCGAGGAGTGGCTCCAGGGCCCCAGGATCACGCGCTTCCGGCACGAGAGCGCCGCAAAGCCGCGCAGCGCGATGTTGGTGTAGCCGTCGGCCCAGCCGGCCACGAGCATCGTCGGGCAGGTGATCCGCTCGTAGCCGGGCCGCACCGAGCCGTGCCGCCAGTACGGCCCGTCCGCCTGCTCCTCGAGCCAGCGCAGCAGCCACGGATCGGTGCCGTCGACGCGCCGCTCCCACTCCTCGCGCCAGCCGTCGCCGAAGACGGCCGGCACCGGCGGCAGCGCATTGCAGGCCACCATGTACAGCACCCAGTCGACGAGGTCGACGGCCTTGAGGGCGCCGCCCATGTAGTGCACGTCGTCCGTGTAGCGGTCGTCCGAGGCGTAGATGGGGACGATGGCGCCGAGCGCGGCCGGCCGCTCGCAGGCGACCTGCAGGCTGTTGAACCCGGACCACGAGGTGCCGTACATGCCGACCCGGCCGGTCGACCACTCCTGTGCGGCGAGCCACGCGATCACCTCGCAGATGTCGGCGTGCTCCTGCGCCGTGTACTCGTCCTCCGCGATCCCCGCGGAGGACCCCGTGCCGCGGATGTCGAGGCGGCAGACCGCCAGGCCGCCCTCCTCGCAGAGCCGCTCGTACTCCGACGCGTACGTCGCCGTGAGGTCGTCCATCCGGTACGGCAGCGCCTCCAGCACGACCGGAGCCGGCAGGGCCTCGGGCAGCCACAGCCGCGCCGCCAGCCGGGTTCCGTCCGCGACGGTGACGAAGGCGCGGCGCTGCTCCACGCGCCAATCCTCGCAGGTAGGGTCGCCGGAGCGGTGGACCTGCGACCGACCGACGACCAGAACGCGCTGCGCGCCGAAGCGACCGCCTTCTGCGAGGGCCTGCGGCCGCTGCTCGAGTCCGACCCGGACTGGTGGCGCCAGGGCATGCTCTCCGACGGCGACTCGCGCGAGGTCAACCGCGCGCTCGGCTCCGCCGGATGGATCGGGATGTCGTGGCCCGTCGCGCTCGGCGGCCGCGGGCTCTCGCGCCTCACCGCGACGCTCGTCGAGGAGGTCTTCGGCTACCACTGGCTGCCGCTCTCCTCGTACCTGCTCTCCTACAAGACGATCGGCGCCGCGATCGAGCGCTTCGGCCCGCCGGAGCTCGTCGAGCGGCTGCTGCCGTCGATGGCGCGCGGTGAGCTCGTCTTCTGCCAGGGCTTCTCGGAGCCGGGGGCCGGCAGCGACCTGGGCGCTCTGACGACCCGGGCAGAGCGCCGCGGGGACGTGTACGTGGTGAACGGCCACAAGATCTGGACGTCGAGCGCCCATCTCGCGGACTGGATCTACCTCGCCGTGCGCACCGACGCGGAGGCGTCGAAGCACCGCGGCATCTCGCTCCTGGTGGCGCCCATCGAGACGCCCGGGATCGACGTGCGAACGTTTCCGACGCTCGGCGGCGGGTATCTCTGCGAGACGTTTCTCGACGATGTCGAGATCCCGGCGGAGAACCTCGTCGGCGAGCTGAACGGCGGCTGGAGCGTGTTGATGGTCACGCTCGACTTCGAGCGCATCACGGCCGAGAAGCTCGGTGGCGTCGCCTGGGTGCTCGACGCGGTCGAGGGCCGCCTGCGGGAGACCGACAGGCTCGACCGTGCCGCAGACGAGCGCCTGGCACGCCTGCGCGGCGAGCTCGGGGCGGCGCGCCTGCTCTCCTTCCGCGCGGCCGACGTGCTCGACCGCGGGCTGCCCGGCAGCGCCACCTCGGCGATGGCGAAGCTGGCCGGCGCGCGGCTGGCGCAACGCGCCGGCGACGCGGCCGTCGACCTGCTCGGGCTCGAGGGGCTCGGCGACGCGAGCGCGGATGCGGCGATCCAGGGCCGGGCGGCGGCGCTCTACCGGGCGTCCGTCGGCTCTACGATCGCGGGCGGCACGGCCGAGGTGCAACAGCTCGTGATCGCCCGGCGAGGGTTGGGGCTCGGATGAGCATGCCCCTGGCGGGAGTGCGGGTCGTGGAGGTGGCCCAGTACGTGGCGGGGCCGCTCGCGGGGTCGCTGCTGGCCGAGCTCGGCGCCGAGGTGATCAAGGTCGAGCCGCCCGGCGGCGACGCCTACCGGCAGGTGATGCCCGTCGCGCCCGGGATCGGCCGCTACTTCGTCCCGCTCAACCGCGGCAAGCGCTCGGTTGTGCTCGACCTCAAGTCCGGCGACGGCACCGATCGGCTGGCGGCGCTCGTCGCCACAGCCGACGTCGTCGTCCACAACGCTCCGCCGTCGCGGGCGGCCGCGTTCGGGCTGGGCTGGGAGGCGCTGCACGCTGCGCACCCGTCGCTCGTCGTCGGCGTCGTCACCTCGTTCGGCCCGCACGGCCCGCTGACGGGTGCGCCCGCCTACGACCTCGTCGCCCAGGGACGCTCGGGCTTGCTCACCTCCCACGCGTCGCACGGCGATCGGGTGCCGGTGCGCGCCGGTGGCATTCCGATGGCCGACCTCACCGCGGGCCACCTGCTCGCGACGGGAGTGCTGGCGGCGCTCGTGCGCGCGCGCACGGCAGGCGAGGGGCAGCTCGTGGAGGTGTCGCTGCTCGGTGCCGCCCTGGCCGTGCAGATCCAGGACCTCGTCTGGCTGGCCGGCGAGGCCGAGGGGCCTGCTGCCGTCGCGACGCGCGCCGATCTCGCTGGGCGGGCGGACGAGATCGCGCGCGGCCTGGCGATGAACCCCTACTACCGCTGTTACGAGGCGGCTGACGGGTTCCTCGCGCTCGCGTGCCTCAACCTGTCGCAGCGGCAGGCGTTCCTTGCCCTATTTGGTCTGCGGGACGCGACGATCGAGGCGCCCGACGTCGTGCCTGACGATGCGGCGGTCCTCGAGGAGAAGCAGCGGCTGACGGCGGCGATCGAGCAGGCGATCGCGACCGAGCCGGTCGAGGCGTGGCTCGCGCGGCTCGGCGCGGCCGGCGTCCCGGCCGGGCCCGTGCTCGCCCGCGAGACGGTGCACGCCGACGCGCAGGCACGAGCGAACATGCTCGTGCAGGAGGTGGAGCAGCCCGGGCTCGGCCCGATCACGATGCTCGGCCCCGTCTTCCGGGTCGACGGCCTCGATCCCCCCGAGACCCGGCCGGCACCGTCCCTGGGCGCCGACACGGAGTCGGTCCTGAAGGAGCTCGGCGCATGAGGTTCACGACCGAGCCGGAGCTCGAGCTGTTCGCGGAGTCCGTGCGCGGTGCGCTCGCGGGCCGGGAGTCGCCGCTCGAGCCCGTCTTCGGGGAGTGGTGGGACGAACGGGACGACGAGCTGGCGGGGCGGCTGGCGGCGCTGGGCTGGGCGGAGCTCTCGAGCGACCCGGAGCTGCTCGGGCCGGCCGTCGCAGGAGGGATCGAGCTGGGACGGGCAGTGGCGCCGCTGTGCCTCGTCGACGAGGCGACCCTCGGGGCACCACTGGCCGTCGGCGGGCGGGTGCGCCACGGCGCGGGGCGTGTCGACGGGGGCGAGCGCGAGCCCACGCTCGACGGCACCGGCACGCTGCGCGGCGTGGAGCTGCCCCGTTCGGACGACTCCGGCCGGCTGCGCGCCTGGGGTGCCGTGACGCTCGCCTACATGGCCGGGATCGCCGAGGCCTCGCTCGCCCACGGCATCGCCCACGCGACCAGCAGGGAGCAGTTCGGAGGGCCGCTCGCGGCGCTGCCGGCCGTCCAGTCCCGCCTCGCCGACGCGGCCCTCCTGCGCGACGGCCTCCTGCTCTCCGCCTGGTCGGCGGCAGCTCCGGACGGAGGCTTCCCCCGGGAGGCGCTCGCCTGGGCGGGTGGCGCGTGCCGCGAGGTGACGGCGCACGTCCAGCAGGTGCACGGCGGCATCGGCTTCGCGCTCGAAGGCGGCATCCACCGCTACTACCGCCG
>DAIOGR010000178.1:0-5027 GCA_036745155.1 Gaiella sp. | reverse complement strand
ATGGGCCGTGCTGGAATCGAACCAGCGACCTTGGGATTAAAAGTCCCCTGCTCTACCAGCTGAGCTAACGGCCCGGATCGGCACCGAGTGTAGGCGACTCAGGGGCACCCGCGATTCCTGATGACGCCCGCGGCTCCGGGCGCCCCGTGCCGTGGCCGTGGTGTGAACGACGACGGTGACGTCCTCACGAATTGCCGTACGGAGGTACGCTCCGCTCGTGACCGGCCGTCGTCGCGCCAGCGGTAGATGAGCGCAGTCGGGGTGACCCCGGCGAAGGAGCGGCTCCTCCGGGAGCTGCTCGAGCAGATCGCCGCGCGCCTCCCGGCAGACCGCGTCGCCCTCGTCTCGGCGTTCGCGCGCGCCTACGTCCGCCGCTTCCCGGCCGCCGAAGCCGAGGAGCTGAGCGGCGAGGAGCTCTTCGGCCAGGTGATGGGCGCCTTCGACCTCGCCGACGGGCGCGACCCGGGGGCGATCGCGGTGCGCGCCTTCAGCCCGACGCTCGCCGGCGAGGGCTACACGTCGGTCGGCTCGATCGTCGAGACGAACACGCCCGACTCGCCGTTCCTCGTCGACTCCGTCATCGAGGAGCTCGCCGCGCACGACCTCTCCGTCCGCGTGCTGCTCCACCCCGTCGTCGGGATCGAGCGCGACGAGCAAGGCCGTATCGCGGCGGTGAAACCGGTGAAGGAGGCAACCGCGACCGAGTCGGTCATGCACTTCGAGGTCGACCGGCGCCTCGCCGCCGACGAGCTCGATCGGCTGGCAACCGACGTGGAGCGCGTGCTCGCCGACGTCCAGAGCGCGGTCCAGGACTTCCCCTCGATGCTCGAGCGGCTCGGCGGCATGATCGAGGCCGCGCGCGCAGCCGGCGGCCGCTACGACGCCGAGGAGATCGGCGAGGCGGTGGCCTTCCTCGAATGGCTGCGCGACGAGAACATCGTCCTGCTCGGCTACCGCGAGTATGAGATCGGGGGGAAAGGCGAAGCCCGCTCGATCGGCGTCGTTCCCGGCTCGGGCCTGGGCATCCTCCGGGACGAGGCGTCGTCGGGGTTCGCCGGCGGCGTGCGCCTGGACGACATCGAGCCGGCGGTGCGGCTGCGGGTCGAAGCCGGCGACCTGCTCACCGTCTCGAAGACCAACCGCGTCTCGACCGTGCACCGGCGTGCGCGCATGGACTACATCGGCGTCAAGACGGTGGCGAAAGACGGCACCGTGGCCGGCGAGCTGCGGCTCCTCGGCCTCTTCACCTCGAAGGCGTACATGGAGCCCGCAGCAACCGTTCCGATCGCGCGCCGGAAGCTGCAGCAGGTGCTCGCAGCCGAGGACCTCGCCCCAGGGTCCCATGACTACAAGGTCGCCGTCGCGCTCGTCGAGAACTTCCCGCTGGACGAGCTGCTGTCGGCCGCACCCGACACCCTGCGCGGAACGGTTGTGCAGCTGCTCGAGCTGCAGGAGCAGCGCAAGGTGCGCCTGTTCGCCCACCGCGACCTCCTCGACCGCAGCGTCTCGCTGCTCGTCGCTCTGCCCCGTGACCGCTTCAACGCGGAGCTTCGCCATCGCCTGCAGGCCCTGTTCATGGAGCGGTTCCACGGCTCGAGCGTCGACTACCACCTCGCGCTGGGGGAGACCGACCCGGCGCAGATCCACTTCCGCATCCACGTCAGCGAAGGGCAGATCCCCGACGTGTCGTTCGCGGAGCTCGAGCAGGAGGTGGTCGCTCTCGCCCGCACCTGGGAAGACCGGCTGCTCGAGCGGCTCGTCGCCCAGCACGGCGAGGAGCGCGGCCGCGCCGAGTGGTCGCGCTGGGAGGGCCGGCTGCCCGAGTACTACAAGTCCTCGACCGACATCATGCGGGCCGTCTTCGACATCGACCACCTCGAGGAGCTCGGCAGTGAGCGTGGCCTCGTGGTCGCCCTGCAGAACGAGCGCGGAGCCGGCGAGCAGCTGACGCGCATCGTCCTCTACAAGACCGGCGGGCGCGCCGACCTCTCGGAGCTGATGCCCGTGCTCGAGGCGCTCGGACTGACCGTCGTGGAGGAAGTGCCGGTCCGGGTCGTGGGCGACGGCGAGAGCGACATCTTCATCCACGACTTCGGCGTCGTCGGTCCCGACGGCGAGGTGCTCGACGTGACGGACGTCGGAGCGCGCGTCGCCGACGCGATTGCGGCCGTCTGGCGCGGCGAGACCGAGTCCGACCGTCTCGACCGCCTCGTCGTGCTGGCAGGGTTGACCTGGCGAGAGGTCTCCTGGCTCCGCGCCATGCGCACCTACCTGGTCCGTGTCAGCGCCGGCTTCACGCTCCGCTACCAGAACGACGCGTTCGCGGCGAACCCGGAGCTGGCGCTGAACCTCGTCCGCTACTTCGAGCAGCGCCACGACCCCGGCGCGGAGCGCGACGAGGCGGCCGAGACCCGCTTGCGGGAGCGGATCCTCGACCAGCTCGACGCCGTGCCGTCGCTCGACCAGGACAAGATCCTGCGCTCGTACCTGCACCTGATCGACGCGATCGTGCGCACGAACGCCTTCCGCCCCGGCCGCGACTACCTGAGCTTCAAGATCCGCTCCGCCGCGGTGCCCGACATGCCCAGGCCGATGCCGCTCTACGAGATCTTCGTCCGCTCGACCGAGATGGAGGGCATCCACCTGCGGGCCGGCAAGGTCGCGCGCGGCGGCATCCGCTGGTCCGACCGCATGGAGGACTACCGCACCGAGGTACTGGGCCTGATGAAGACCCAGACCACGAAGAACGCCGTCATCGTCCCGACCGGCTCGAAGGGCGGGTTCGTCGTGCGGCGCAGCGTGCCGCCGGAAGAGCTCCGCGACGAGGTGCGCCGCCAGTACCTCACGCTCGTGCGAGGGCTGCTCGACGTCACCGACAACCTCGTCGCCGGCGAGATCGTGCACCCGCCCGGCGTGCGCGTCCTCGACGACGACGACCCCTACCTCGTCGTGGCCGCGGACAAGGGCACCGCCACCTTCTCGGACAGCGCCAACGGCGTCTCCGAGGAATACGGGTTCTGGCTCGGCGACGCGTTCGCCTCCGGCGGCTCGGCCGGGTACGACCACAAGGCGCTCGCCATCACCGCACGCGGCGCCTGGGAATCGGTGAAGCGCCACTTCCGCGAGCTCGGGCGCGACGCTCTCAAGGAGCCGTTCACCGCAGTCGGCGTCGGCGACATGTCGGGCGACGTGTTCGGGAACGGGATGCTCTACAGCGAGCAGACCCTGCTCCTGGCCGCCTTCGACCACCGGCACGTGTTCGTCGACCCCTCTCCGGACGCGGCGACGAGCTACGCCGAGCGCAGGCGCCTCTACGAGCTGCAGGGCTCCTCGTGGGACGACTACGACCGGGCGTCGATCTCGCCGGGCGGCGGCGTGTGGCCGCGGAGCGCGAAGAGCATCGACGTCACGCCCGACGCCGCCGCCGCCCTCGGGATCGAGCCGGGCCCGCTGACCCCGACCGAGCTCATGCGCGCGATCCTGCGCGCCCCGGTCGACCTGCTCTGGCACGGCGGCATCGGCACGTACGTCCGCGCCTCCGACGAGACCGACGCGGACGCAGGCGACCGCACGAACGACGCGCTCCGCGTGACGGGGAGCGAGCTGCGGGCGCTCGTCGTCGGCGAGGGCGGCAACCTCGGTTTCACCCAGCGGGGACGAATCGAGTACGCCTGCGCGGGAGGGCGGATCAATACCGACTTCATCGACAACTCCGGCGGCGTCGACTGCTCCGACCACGAGGTCAACCTCAAGATCCTGCTCGGGATCGCGGAAGCGCGGGGCGACCTGACGCGCAAGCAGCGCGATGCCCTGCTCGCGGACGTCGCGGAGGACGTCGTACGGCACGTGCTGTACGACAACTACCTGCAGGCGCAGATCCTGTCGCAGGAAGCGGCGGTCTCGGCGACGCGGATCCGGGACTACGAGGACCTGATGGTGGCGCTCGAGGCGGAAGGGCTGCTCGACCGCGGGATCGAGGAGCTGCCCTCGAGCGAGGAGATGGCGGAGCGCGAGCGCACAGGCGCGGGGATGGCCCGTCCCGAGCTCGCCGTGCTGCTCGCCTACGCCAAGCTCAGCTTGAAGACCGCGATCCTGGGCTCGAACCTCCCCGACGACCCCTACCTCGAGGGCGATCTCCGCCGCTATTTCCCGGACGCCGTCGTCGAGCGATTCGGGCACCTCGTGGCCGAGCATCCGCTGCGCCGCGAGCTGATCGCGACGATCGTCGCCAAGGACGTCGTCGACTCGGAGGGCGTCACGTTCGTCTCCCGGGCGATCGCCGAGACCGGGTCGGAGCCGGCGGACGTCGCCCGCTCCTACCGGATCGCGCGCGAGGTGACGGCTGCGACCGAGCGCTGGGCCGCGCTGGAAGCGCTGGACGGCGTGATCGACCCGGTCGTCCAGAACGAGCTGATGACGTCCGTCGACTGGGTCGTGGGCCTGACCGGCCGCTGGTTCCTGCAGAACGCGCCCGGAGCCGACATCGGCGAGACGATCGCCGCAAACGTGCAGGGCTTCGCCGAGCTCGACGCGGCGCTACCCGACCTCGTACCCGCTGCCTCGCGCGCGAGGCGCGGCGAGGCCGCCGCCGCGCTCGTCGCACGGGGAGCGCCCGAGGCGCAGGCGATCCGTCATGTCTACATGCCGGCGCTCGCGCACGCGCCGGACATCCTGGTCGTCGTCCGCGGCAGCGGGAAGACGCCGAGCGAGATCGCCCGCGCGTTCTTCGCGGCCGGGCAGAGCCTCCACCTCGACTGGCTGGAGACCCAGGTGCTCGAGTTCGCGGCGAGGTCGCGCTGGGAGCAGTTCGCCCTCGACGCGATCCTCGACGACCTGCTCCTCGTCCGGCGCGAGGCCATTCGCCAGGCGGTCTCGGAGAGCCCCGGGCTCGAGCCCGTCGACGCGCTGGCAGCGTTCCTGGCCGGGCGGCCTGAGGCCGTGGCGCGCCTGGGGCGGCTGATCGAGCAGTTCCGCGCCGACGGCATGGACGACCTCGCCGTCATCACCGTCGCGCTCCGCCAGGTGCG
>DAIOGR010000177.1:0-5042 GCA_036745155.1 Gaiella sp. | reverse complement strand
GGAGCGTCCTTGCTGACGCCGAGCGTGCCACGGAAGTCGAGATCGCCCTCGGCGTGAACCGTGCCCTTCTCGATCGCGATCTCGAGTGACGTCGCCACCGCGCCGAGCGTCACCCCGGCACAGGCGACAAGCGCCTCGAGCAGCATGTCGCCCGAGCAGAGAGTCGAGCCGTCGCCACCCGTGGCGGGGTGCAGCCCAGCTTCGGCGAGGGCCCGTCCCGTGTGGACCGAGCAGGTGAGGCCCGCTCCGAGAGTCCCCGACGCGCTCAGCGTGATCGCCGCGGCAGTGGGGTCGTCGCGGTAGCGCTGCTTGAGCGGATCTTGCGTGCGTCGCAGAGCATCGCGATCCATACAGACCTCCAGTGGTGGACGGAGACCGGGCTAGCTTCGCAGGAACAGCTCGGCTGCGGGGTTGTGGGTCTCGTCCGCGTACGGGTAGCCGAGGCGCTCGAGGAAGGACCTGAACTGGCGCTTGGCGCCCGGCGGCACCTGGATGCCGGCGAGCACCCGCCCGTAGTCGGCTCCGTGGTTGCGGTAGTGGAAGAGGCTGATGTTCCAGTCCTCGCCGAGCGAGTCGAGGAACCGCATCAGCGCGCCCGGCCGCTCGGGGAACTCGAAGCGGTAGAGCACCTCGTGCTCGGCCGTTGCCCGGCCGCCGACGAGGTGGCGGACGTGCAGCTTGGCCATCTCGTTGTCCGTCAGGTCGAGCGTCCGGATGCCGTGCTTCTCGAGCGAGGCGAGCAGCCTGGCCGTCTCGGCGCCGTTCTGCACCTCGACACCGACGAATACGTGGGCCTCGTTCGCGTCGTCGTAGCGGTAGTTGAACTCGGTGATGCTCCGCGTGCCCACGAGCCGGCAGAACGCCTTGAAGCTGCCCGGCCGTTCCGGGATCGTGGCGGCGAACACCGCTTCCCGCTGCTCGCCGAGCTCGGCCCGCTCGGCCACGAAGCGCAGGCGGTCGAAATTGACGTTGGCGCCACAGAGCACCGTGACGAGGTTCTTGCCGTGCAGCCGCTCCCGCTCGACGTACCTCTTCGCCCCGGCGACGCCGAGCGCCGCAGACGGCTCGACGACCGCGCGGGTGTCCTCGAACACGTCCTTCATCGCCGCGCAGATCTCGTCGGTGTCGACGAGCAGCATCTCGTCGACGTGCCGGCGGGCGATCCGGAACGGCTCTGCGCCTACGCGTCGCACGGCGACGCCGTCGGCGAAGAGCCCGACGTGCGGCAGGGTGACACGGCGCCCGGCTCGCAGGGAGCGCTCCATCGCATCGGCGTCGTTCGGCTCGACGCCGATGATCAGCGTCTCGGGCCGGAGCCGCTTCACGTAGGCGGCGATCCCGGCGATCAGGCCGCCGCCGCCGACCGCGACGAAGATCGCGTGGATCGGCTCGCGCAGCTGGTGCAGCAGCTCCATCGCGATCGTGCCCTGCCCGGCGATCACGTCCGGGTCGTCGTAGGGGTGGACGAAGACGCGCTTGCCGCGGCGGACGAGGCGCATCGCCTCCTCGTACGCGTCGTCGTACGAGTCGCCGTGGAGCACGACCTCGGCCCCGAGGGCCGCGACCGAGTCGACCTTGATGTGCGGCGTCGTCACCGGCATCACGATCGTCGCCCTGGTGCCGAGCTTCCCGGCTGCGAGCGCGACCCCCTGGGCGTGGTTCCCGGCCGAGGCGGTCACGACGCCGCGGCGCAGCTCTGCGGGGGTGAGGCGCGACATCTTGTTGTAGGCGCCGCGCAGCTTGAACGAGAAGACGGGCTGCAGGTCCTCTCGCTTCAGGAGCAGCCGGTTGCCGAGGCGCGCAGAGAGCAGCGGCGCATCCTGCAGCGGTGACTCGATCGCCACGTCGTAGACGTTCGCGTTGAGGATGGCTTCCAGGTAGTCGGTCTCGCGCGGGCTCATCGCCCGCTGACGGTATACGACGTCGCCTGCCCCCCGGTCAGGGGCGCTGCCAGCTCGAGATGGCGCCGTCACGGGCGAGCAGGCGCCAGCCGCTCCGGCGCAGCGTCTCCTCCGCCCGGGCAGCGCACCCGCGGCCGAAGAACCCGCTCTGAGCGTAGAGCCCTCTGTGCACGGTGACGAAGCGGATGCCGAGCCCCGGCGGGATCGTGCCGCGGCCGCACGAGAGGGCGCGGAGCTCCCGCGCCAGCCGGTCGGCCGCAGGTGCCGCTGTCGTCGAATACCCCTGCGGCCGCTCGCGCGGGGACTGACGCGCGTAGGCGAGGTAGGCGGAGCCGAAGTGGATGTCCGGCCGGAACACCGGCAGCTCGAGCAGCCGGCCCTCGCCCCGGATCGCCGCGTACGCCGCGTTGGCACGGTCGGGTGCCACGGCGCCGAACACCGGCACGCGAACGTCGACCGCCAGCACCACGAGGGCGGCAGCAGTCACCAGCGCGACCGGCACGCGGAGCTTGTGACACTGTGTCACGAAATCCAGAGCGAGCGCCACCAGGGCCGCGAGCGCGAGGCAGGCGATCGGCAGCAGGCGCTCGGGGACGCGGGCGAAACGGAGCGGGGGGAGCGCCCGCCAGAGCGGCTCGTACAGCGGCAGGTTCGCGCCGAGAGCGAGCAGGGAAGGGACGAGCGCGGAAAGGCCGAGGAACCACGCGAGGCCCCGTCTGCCCCGAACCGCCCACAGGCCGGCGAGCGCGAGCAGCGGCGTCAGCCGGCCGACGAAGACGAGCTCCTCGACGCCGGCGCCGACGCCTCGCGTGACGAAGTCGGACAGCTCGGCCGAGTAGCGCTCGACCTGCGCGAACGAGCGGCCGCCGCCCGCGATCGAGCCCTTCACCACCGTCTGCTGCACGACCACACCAGCGGCGGCCGCCGCAAGCGCCGCGACCGCCGCCTTCCACCAGTCGGCGCGAGGCACGCGCGCCCAGGCGTAGCCGAGACCGAGCACGACAGCTCCCATCGCCAGGTGGATCTGCCCTGACAGCGGAATCGCGGCCAAGGCGAGCCCGGCGAGCACGAAGCGCCGTCGCTCGAGGGCCAGCAGGGAGGCCGGCAGCAGGAAGGCGACCAGACCGAGCAGGTGGCCCGTCGACTGGCCCACGCGGTAGGGGGCGAGGGCGAACACGAGCCCGCCCGCGAGCGCAGCACCGCGTGCGAGCCCGAGCGCCCGTAGCCACAGGCAGCAGAGCCCGCCTGCAGCGACGAACGAGAGCAGCACGAGCAGGTCATAGGCCCAGACGTGGCCAAGGGCCCGGTCGAGCGGCCAGTAGGGCAGCCCGAGCAGCCATCCCTGCAGGTTCGGCGCCGCCTCCGCCACCGGGCGGAACGAGTAGGGGTCGGCCCACGGCGCCGCGCCGCGCTCGAGCTGGTGGCCGGGCAGCCAGAACGACCACGCGAGCTGGAGATGGTCGCCGGCGGCTGCCTCGCCGTGACCCGCCGCAGGTCGTGCCAGGTAGTGGCCCTCGATGTGCCGGATCGCCGGCCACGTCGCCCACACCGCACACGCGGCGTAGACGACGAGCGCTAGCGCGAGGAAGCGGCCGCGACGATCGCGTCCACGTCCGGCAGCTCGGCTCCCAGCATCCATGCGGCCCTGACCGTATCGCCCGCGATCAGGAACGCGCTGCGGGCCGGCACGTCGACCATGTCGAACGGCTCCAGCGCCACGCCGAAACCGCGGGTCGCCTCGCCGTCCCAGTCGGAGAGCAGCGGGACGTCCACGCCCAGCGTCATCGCCCAGGACGCGTGCGACCAGGGTGAGTCGCGCGAGATCCCGAACGGGCGCACCTCGGCGCCGGCGAGGTCGGGGCCCCTGTCACGCAGGAGCAGCAGCTCGTTCGTTCAGGTCGGTGACCAGTTCCACAGGTAGAAGCAGAGGAGGGCCAGGCCGCCGCCCGCGATCGCGTCACGGAGTGCCACAGGCCCCGTCCGCGGTGCCGTCCACACCCGCGCGTCGGGGATGCGGTCGCCGGCCTCGAGCACGGGCACAGCCTACTTCGTGCAGCACCAGCCCTCGAGACGCGGCAGAGAGGTAAAGCGGAACTGACCCTGAGTGGAACCCGACCGGGCCGGCAGGCGTAGTTCTCGCAGACGACCCAAGGGAGGTTCCACATGAGACTGTCGCCCGTGATCGCCGCGGCGGCGTTGGCGGCCCTCGCGGCCGCGTTCGCCGCCGCTGCCGCTACCGCTGGAGGGCCGACGCCGGGCGTCCTGAGTGGGTGGGACGGGGTACGCGCCCCCGGCGGAGCTGTCCGCTACGTGACACTGCCCGGCGGGGCCGACTCGACCGTCGTCGCCGCTGTCCGCGTCCGCGACGGGCGGATCATGCGCAGCGCGGCCCTGCCGGGCGTGCTCGGCGTTCCGCAGGTCGCCTTCGACGGCACGACGGAAGGGCTCTCGGCCGACGGCCGGCTCCTGGTGCTCGCCTCGCCGGCGACGCAGCTTGGCCCTGGTGTCACGACGACGTTCGCCATCCTCCGCACGCGCACGCTGAAGCTTGCCCGCACCGTCACCCTGGCGGGGATGTGGGCGTTCGACGCGCTTTCGCCCGATGGCGGCACCGTCTACGCGATCGAGTACCAGTCGGCAGTCGACCCCGTCCGTTACGAGGTGCGCGCCATCGACGTGGCAACGGGGCGCGCCCGTCCCGGGGCCATCGTCGACAAGCGCGCGCCGGACGAGCAAATGGCCGGCCTGCCCATAGCCCGCGCGAAAGGGTCTCCTGGCATGGCTCTGACGCTGTACGGCAAGGCAGACGGCACGGCCTTCGTGCACGCGCTGGACACGCAGCACGGGACGGCTTCCTGCATCGATCTCCCCTGGCGGGGGGTCGGGGACGCCCTCTGGAAGGTGCGGCTAAGCGTCGGAGGCGGGATGCTCCACCTCCGCCAGCCCGGGTTGGGTCGGCTGGCGCTCGTCGACCTGAGCACGCTGAGGGTCCATGCGTTCCGCCCGCCCGCGTAGGCCAGACGCTACGTCGGCGTGGGGGCGGGCAGCGTCTCGGTCGCGATCGCGATCTCCTGCGCCACCTCGGCGATGTCCCGGTTCGCGTTGAAGATGCGCAGCTGGCGCTCGGCGCTGTTGCCGCGG
>DAIOGR010000176.1:3321-5070 GCA_036745155.1 Gaiella sp. | reverse complement strand
CGCGGGTGCCGGTCGAGCACGACATCGCCTCCGAGTGGATCTACCGCAACCCCGTCCTGGACGAGAGCACGCTGGTGGTGGGCATCTCGCAGTCGGGTGAGACGCGCGACACGATCGAGGCGATGAAGCTCGCCCGCGAGATGGGCGCGCACACGGTGGCGATCACGAACATGATGGGCTCGCAGATCACCCGTGAGGTGGACTCGGTGCTGTACACGCGAGCAGGGCTCGAGGTGAGCGTGGCAGCGTCGAAGACGTTCACGGCCCAGCTGTCGCTGCTGTTCCTCGTCGCGTTGAAGCTCGCCCAGGTGCGGCAGACGCTGCCGCGGGAGGAGCTGACCTTCATCCTCGACCAGGTGTACACGCTGCCGGACAAGATCGAGACGTTCCTGCGCGGCGACCACCCGATCGACGACATCGCGAGGCGCCACTTCGACAAGCCGTTCTTCCTCTACCTGGGACGTAACATCGGCCTGCCGGTCGCGCTCGAGGGGGCGCTGAAGCTGAAGGAGATCTCGTACATCCCGACCGAGGCGTACTCGGCAGGCGAGATGAAGCACGGCCCCATCGCCCTGCTCGACGAGAACACGCCGGTCGTCGTGGTCGCCACCGACCACAAGCGGGTGTACGACAAGATCGTGTCGAACATCCAGGAGGTGCGCGCCCGCGGCGCCCACGTGATCGCGATCGCAACGGACGGCAACGAGGACATCCAGCACCACGCGGACGACGTCATCTTCATCCCGCGCACGCCGGCGTTCCTGCAGGCCGTGCTGGCCGTCGTACCGCTGCAGCTGCTCGCCTACCGCATCGCCCGCCTGCGCGGTCTCAACGTCGACCAGCCCCGGAACCTGGCGAAAACCGTCACGGTGGAGTGATGCGCCCGCAGCGGGCCGGCGTGCGCGCCGCCCTCACTGTGCGTGAAGCATTCGAACAGCACGAGAGCCGCCGGCAGGCGGCTCTCGTGCTCGGATCTCGAACGGCCGGCGGCGCGCTACTGCTCGCTGCGCAGCACGAGCGAGACGACGCCTGCGACGGCGGCGCCGAGGAGCGGGCCCACCAGGTAGATCCAGATGTCGCCGAACTCGAACGCGTAGAGCGCCGGGTCGAGCGAGCGGGCCGGGTTGAACGAGCCGCCCGTGAAGGCCCCGAGCGTCAGCGCGGCAGTGAAGATGAAGCCGCCGATCGCCACCGGCGCGAGCACGCCCTTCCAGGCGGCCGTGTCGTCGGTCGCCACCGTGATGATGACGAGGATGAAGAGGAAGGTGCCGACCGCTTCGATCAGCAGCGCGCGCCAGTTGTCGACGCCGCTCGCAGGTGCGTTCACGAGCGCGTCCTTGACGTCGGTCGTGTACAGAAGGGCGGCGACGACCGCGGCGATGAAGCCGCCCAGGAGCTGCGCGACCCAGTAGGGGATCACGTCCCTCAGGGGGAACTTCTTGCCCACGGCCAGGCCCAGGCTCACGGCCGGGTTGAAGTGTCCGCCGGAGATCTGGCCGAGCGCGGCGATCATGAGGCCGAGCCCCAGGCCGAAGCCGGCGGCGATGCCCGCCGGGGTGATGCTCAGGGGCAGGTTGACGGACGCGGCGATGCCGCTGAAGCCGATGAAGAAGAACCCGAACGTGCCGACCACCTCGGCCAGCAGTCGAGCGTTGAGGGTGGGCGGTTTCGGCGCTGCCATCAGATGTCTCCTGTGTGTCGACGTCGACGATTGGCGAGGGCTTCTGCGCGCCGGTGCGCGTTCCTGCG
>DAIOGR010000176.1:0-3221 GCA_036745155.1 Gaiella sp. | reverse complement strand
GCGAACGTGCTGCGGCTTCCCGGCGGCTCCGAGGAGGTCGACCGGCTCGCCGTGGAGGAGCCGCTCGAGATCCGCATCGGCGGCCGGCCGGTCGCCGTGACGATGCGCACACCGGGCCACGACGAGGAGCTGGCGCTCGGCTTCTGCCTCTCCGAAGGGCTGCGACCGCTGACCGCCCGCCTACCCGACGACCTGGCCGCCAACACGGTCGACGTCGACGCCCCCGGCTTCGACCCGGAGCGGGTCGCGCGCAGCTTCTACACCTCGTCCTCGTGCGGGGTCTGCGGCAAGGGGGCGCTGGAGGCAGTGGCCGTCGAGTCCGCACGGGTGGAGAGCGACCTGCGGGTGACGCTGGCGGTGGTCGCGGCGATGACCGGCCGGCTGCGCGAGGCACAGCCCGCGTTCGCGCGTACCGGCGGCATCCACGCCACCGGGCTGTTCACCGCCGACGGGGAGCGGCTCGTCGTTCGCGAGGACGTCGGACGCCACAACGCGATGGACAAGGTGATCGGCCGCGCCTTCCTCGACGGACTGCTGCCGCTCTCCGAGCAGGTCCTGTGCGTGAGCGGCAGGCTCTCGTTCGAGCTCGTGCAGAAGGCCGCGGTCGCGGGCTGCCCGGTGCTCGTCGCCGTCGGCGCCCCCTCGTCGCTCGCCGTCGAGCTCGCCGCCGACCGCGGCATCACGCTCTGCGGCTTCGTCCGGGACGGACGCGCGAACGTGTACACGGAGCCGTGGCGGATCGTCGGCTGACCGGCGTCCTGCTCGTGGGCGGGGCGTCGTCCCGGTTCGGCGGGCCCAAGGCGCTCGCGCGTATCGGCGGAGAGACCTTCGCCGAACGCGCGTGGCGGGTCCTGGGGACGGCGTGTGACGAAGTGCTCGCCGTCGGCAAGCTCGCCGACGGGCTGCCGCTCCCCTTCCCGCTGCTCGACGACGGCACCGCGCAGCGGGCTCCCGTCTTCGGCGTCGTCGCCGGCCTGCGCGCCGCCTCGGCCGACGTCTGCGTCGTCCTCCCGGTCGACTGCGTGACGATCACCGCCGACGTCTTGCGCGCTCTGGGCGAGGCAGTGGCCGTGCCGCAGACGGGGCCGCTGCCCGGTGCGTACCCGACCACAGCGCTCCCGCTGCTCGAGGAGCGGATCGGGCGCGGAGAGCTGTCTCTCCGCGGCGTCAACCCGACCGTGCTGCACGTCGACGCGGCGCTACTCGCCGACGTCGACACTCCCTTGGACCTCGACCTCGCCGCTCTCGACGACAGTCGTCGCCCCTGAGGGCAGCACGACCTCGAGACCGCCGCCCGGAGCGATCCCGGCGGCGACCCCTTGCACGCCGCCGACGACGACCTCGAGGCCTCTCAGCGCGTTGCGCCCTTCGAGCGCCGGGAGGATCGCCTCGAGGCCCTGCCCGCTCCACGTGCCGTACGCGGCCTCGAGCCGCCCCAGCAGCGCTGCCAGCACGAGGCCGCGATCGTGCCCGCGGCCGCTCACTGTCCGTAGCGAGCCGGCCGGTGTGCGCGTGCCTGCCGGCAGCTCGTGGCTCTCCTGTCCGACATTGACGCCGATCCCCGTGACGACGGCGCCCTCGACCTGCTCGAGCAGGATGCCCGCAACCTTGAGCCCGTCGACCAGCACGTCGTTCGGCCACTTCACGAGCGCCCGCCCGCCGGTCAGCTCCTCGATCGCTTCGGCCGTGGCGAGCGCAGCCACGAGCGACAGCTGCGGCAGCGCGCCTCCCTGTGGGCGCAGCAGCACGGAGCAGAGCAGGGAGCTGCCCGCGGCGTCCTCCCACGTGCGCCCGAGCCGCCCGCGGCCGGAGGTCTGGTGCTCGGTGACCGCGACAGCGCCCTCGGGCAAGGCGGCGTCTCGCACCAGCTCCTGCGTCGACCTGCATTCCTCGACGTAGAGGTACGGATCGCCGAGGCGGCCCCGGCGGAGGCGCCGGAAGGCCTCGGGGCGGAGGTCACTCCTCATCGTGCTGCCGGCGCAGTCGCTTGACCGTCCCTCTCCGCTTCTTCGCCGCCAGCCGCTCCTCGGTGGCGCCGCGCGTGGGGCGCGTCGGCACCCGCCGGCGCTCCACGTGCAGGGCCTCGGCGAGCCGGGCGACGAGACGCTCGACCGCGAGCTCGCGGTTCCGCGCCTGGCTGCGCTCGTCCTGTGCGACCGCCCGCAGCACCGTGCCCGACTTCGCGATCACCCGGCGCTTCTGCGCCTCCGACAGCGCAACCGACGACGCCACGTCGAACGTCGCCTCGACACGCGTCTCGGCCGTGTTCGCGTGCTGTCCGCCCGGGCCGCTCGATCGCGAGACGCGCAGCCGGATCTCGGCCAGGGGGAGGGTCACGGAACGGGTCACCCGTACGCTGTCGCTCTCGCTCACGGGAGAACGATACGCCGCGGCGCCGCAAGGCCTGCGAGGCACGTCGCCGCCCGCATAGACTCAGCCGCGATGGCGTGCATCCTGCTCGACGTCGACGGCGTCCTCCACGTGTCGGGTGAGCCGATCCCCGGTGCCGTCGAGGCCGTCGCCCGCCTGCGCCGCCAGGGCCACTCGCTGCGCTTCGTCACGAACAACTCCACGCGGCCCTGCGCGCTGCTGGCCGACGAGCTGCGCGGGCTGGGTTTCGAGCTCGACGAGGAGGAGATCCAGACGACCCCCCGGGCCGCCGCCCGGGAGCTGGCAGGCAAGCGGGTGTTCGCCCTCGTGATGGCTGCCATCGTGCCGGACCTCGAGGGCATCGAGCTCGTCGGCGAGCACGCCGATGCCGTGCTGCTCGGCGGGTGCGACGAGACGCTCGAGCCGAACCAGGTCTTCTCGTACATGAACCTGGGACGGGCGTTCGGCGAGCTGCAGATGGGCGCCGACTTCTACTGCCTGCACAAGAACAAGTGGTGGCAGACGAGCCGCGGGCAGATGCTCGACGCAGGCGCGTTCGTGGCGGGCCTCGAGTACGCGACCGGGATCGACGCGACCGTGCTCGGGAAGCCGAGCCCCGCGTACTTCGCAGCTGCGCTCGACGCACTCACCGCGGAGCCGGAGCTCACGTGGATGGTCACCGACGACGTCGAGGCGGACGTGCGCGGCGCGCAGCTCTTCGGCATGCGCACCGCCCTCGTCCGCACCGGCAAGTTCCGTCCCGAGACGCTCGAGAGCTCGGGCCTCGTGCCGGAGATCGTGCTCAGCTCGCTGGCGCAGTTCCCGGACTGGCTGGAACGCTCCCTCTAGTG
>DAIOGR010000175.1:1887-5076 GCA_036745155.1 Gaiella sp. | reverse complement strand
GAGCGGCGCCGTCGTGCCGGCAATCGGTTCACACTAGGCCTGTGGGACTGCTCGACGCCACCCGCCGCTCCCCGTGGGTTCCGCGCCTCGCGGCGCTCGTCGCCGCGACCCTCGGGGCCTACAACCTCGTGGTCGCCCTCGACCCGGACGCGGCGCTCGCGCTCGTGTTCGGGCGCAGGCCGTTCGGTGAGATGCCCGTCTTCCACGCTCTCGTCGTCCCCGCCTCGGCGACGCTCCTCGCCGCCTCGTACTTCCTCTGGCGCGGCCGCCGGACGGCGCTCCACGTCGCGATGGCGACGCTCTGCCTCCTCGTCGTGCTCGACCTCGTCCGGGGGCTGCACGTCGAGGAGGCGCTCGTCACCGCCGCGGGAGCGCTCCTCCTGTGGGTCTGCCGCGACAGCTTCCGGGTGCGGCACGACCCGGCGCGGCTGCGCTCGGCACTGTGGCGCCTTCCCCTGCTCGCGCTCGGCACGGTCGTCGTCGCATTCGCCTCGGTGTCCGTCGCGGCCCCGCAGGCGGCCACCGGAGACGCCCTCAGAGAAGCGCTCGCGCTCCTGGCCTGGTCGAGCGGCTCGGTCGACCTCGGCGAGCACGCGCACGCCGTCTCGCTCGGCATCGGGCTGCTCGCGGTCGCCGCGCTCTTCGCCGCCGCCTGGCTCGTCTTCCGGCCGCTCGCGGCGCCGCGGGCACTGCCGGACCCGGAGGTGCGACGCCTCGTCGGCGGCCTCGTCCGCCGCCACGGAGCGGACACGCTCGCCTTCTTCAAGCTGCGCCGCGACCAGCAGTACCTCGTCTCGCCGACCGGCCGGGCGTTCCTCGGCTACCGCCTCGAAGGCGGCGTCATGCTCATCGCAGGCGACCCCGTCGGGGCCCCGGACGAGCTCGACCGGCTCGTCGACCAGGCGTCTTCCTTCGCCGCCGAGCGGGATCTGCGAGTCGGCGTCGTCGGCGCGAGCGTCGCCGGCGCCGCGCTGTTCGAGCGCATCGGCCTGCACCGTTTCTACCTCGGCGACGAGGCGATCGTCGACACGGCGACGTTCAGCCTCGAGGGCCGGGCGATCCGCAAGGTGCGCCAGTCCGTGACGCGGCTGGAGCGGGAAGGATTCTCCTTCGAGCTCGTCGAGCTCGGCTCCGTCGACGAGCAGGTGCTCGCGAGCCTCGGCGACGTCTCGTCCACGTGGCTGGAAGGAGGCGAGGAGCGGGGTTTCTCGATGGCGCTCGACCGCCTCGGCGGCGAGGAGCAGCACGACACGCTCCTGGCGATCGCGCGTGACAACGAAGGAGTCCCACGTGGCTTCCTCCAGTTCGTGCCCTCGTTCGGCCGCGCTGCCGTGTCTCTCTCGTTCATGCGCCGCGACCCGGCCACGCCGAACGGGCTGACGGAGTTCCTCGTCGCACGTTCGCTCGTGGCGCTGCGCGAGCGCGGAGTCGAGGAAGCGTCCCTCAACTTCGCGGCCTTCGCCCGCATCCTCGTCTCACCCGCTTCACGCGTGGAGCGAGGCCTCGGCCGGCTCGTCCGCTTGACGGGCCCGATGTTCCAGATCGAGAGCCTGTACCGGTTCAACGCGAAGTTCGACCCTCGCTGGGA
Source organism: Gaiella sp. (assembly GCA_036745155.1). Classification (GTDB taxonomy): domain Bacteria; phylum Actinomycetota; class Thermoleophilia; order Gaiellales; family Gaiellaceae; genus Gaiella. Next base: position 3,488 of record DAIOGR010000175.1, on the reverse strand, counting down.
GCCGCGCTACCTGCTGTACGCGGGCCGGCTCGGCCTGGCGCGGGCCGGGCTCGCCGCCGCACGCGCGGAAGGCCAGATCCCTCGGCTCCCCTCGCTCCGTGACGGCTGAGAGCCCGAACCAGGGTGACGGTTCGCCCGCCGAGCCCGGCGGGCGAGTGCGCTGCGAGGAGGCGCGGGGCCCGAGACGGCACACCCTCGACGAGCTCGGCGCGCTCGCGCTCCTGCTCGCGGCGCTGGCGCTCGTGCCGTGGACGGTCGTCCTCGCGCTGCAGTTGCCGCCGGAGCACACGACGAAGGCGTGGAGTGTGCTCTGGATCGGGTTCGACATCGGGCTGGCGACGTTGCTCGCGGCGACAGGGCTGGCGCTGAGGCACCGGTGGCTTTCGCTCCCGCTGCTCGCCGGCGCCACGGCAGCCGCTCTCTCGTGCGACGCCTGGTTCGACGTGGTCACCGCCTCGGGCGACGACCGCGTGGTCGCGATCCTCCTGGCAGCGTTCGCCGAGTTGCCGCTCGCCTTCTTCTGCGCCGTCGTCGGGGGCCGCTCGCTGGCGCAGCGACCGGGCTGACCGGTCGCGCCTCTGCAGATGCCACAGCGCCAGACCGACCGCGACTCCATCGTCACGACGGCGAGCGCGACGTGACCCATCTCGTCGTGCTCGTCGTCTCGATCGCGGTCGTCGACTCGCTCAACCCGACGACGATCGTCGTGGCGCTCTACGTCGCCACCGGCCCGCACCCGGTCAGGAGCATCCTCGGCCTCACGGCCGGGTACTTCGCCTTCAACCTCGGCGCCGGCGTCGTCGTGCTCGTGCTCGGGCACAAGCTCGCAGGTCTCCTCCCGCGCCCCGGCCCCGACGTCGTGCACTGGGGTGAGCTCGCACTCGGGCTCGGCGCGCTGCTGGCGGCCGGGCTCCTCTGGAACCGGCGCCACCAGGTACGCGCCGGCTTCGCCCGGGTCGAGCGCGTCGGTCACCGCTTCGCACCGCTGGCAGGTGCGACGCTCGCGGCCATCGAGCTGCCGACCGCGGTCCCGTACTTCGCCACGATCGCCCTCCTCACCGCATCCCACCAGACAGGAACCTTCGAGATCGCGCTTCTGGTCGTCTTCAACGTGATCTTCCTGGCACCCGTCGTCGCGATCGCAATCGTGCGCGCGCTCGCCGGCGGCGGAGCGGTCGCCGTGCTGACGAGACTCCGCTCGCTCGTCGTCCGTCATGCGGGCACCGTGTTCGCCGGCCTCAGCTTCGGGTTGGGCGTCGCGCTGGTCGCGCTCGGCGCCGTGGGCCTCGCCACCTCTCCCTAGCACCCCGGGGAACCGTGCGCCCTGCCGGTCAGGAGGGCAGCAGCCCGGATGCCCCGCGCAGGACCGCGAGCACGACGCCGATGGGGAACCGCCTCGCGATCCCCCGCAGCAACCCGGCCGTGCCGCCGCCGAGCGCCTGTGCTTGCTCGGCGTCGTCGATCGCGCGGAGGAGGCCCTCGCGGATCGCCGTCTCGGCCTCCCCGCGCCTCACCTCGTGCTTAGCCGCGAAGCGGTCGAGATCGGACTCGCTGCCGAGCGCGAGCACGAGCTCCTCGCGCGAGACGCCCAGCTCGCAGGC
>DAIOGR010000175.1:0-1787 GCA_036745155.1 Gaiella sp. | reverse complement strand
AACAGGGCGGCGATCAGGAAGGGCGGCCCGAAGGCGCTCGTGACCGCGCGCTCCAGCTGATCCTGCAGGGCAGCCCCGGCGCGGCGCAGCTCGCCGGCGTCGTCCTCGCCCGGCGGCGCCGCGAAGGCGGGCCGGACGTCCGGGAGGCGACCGTCCGCGTCGTCGATCCTGCGCAGCACGTCGCGGGCGACGGCAATTTTGTGCAGCGGCGCGATCGAGCTGTCGAGCACGATGGCCGCACCTGCCCGCGTCGCCTCCGCCTGGTTCTTCGTCAGCTCGTGGGCGAAGACCGGTGTGAGCACGAGTAGCCCGACGACGATCCCCGCGTGCCGCGACGCGATCGTCCAGCCTCCGTGCACGGCCTGGTGGGCACGACCCGCGAGGGCCTGCTCCGTCAGCGCCGTCACCGTCAGCCCGAGACCCGCGCCCACGAGCAGCTGCGGAGCGACGGTCCAGCCCCAGCCGGCGCGGGGAAGCAGCCCGAGCGCCGCGAGGCCCCCGGAGATCAGCACGAGCCCGGCCGCAGCACGCACGACACGGCTTGCCACGAAGGGCGCCACGCGACCGACCGCGATCGCGGCGAGCGGCATCACCGTCACGATCAGGCCGGCGAGCGCCGGGTCGACGGCCCAGCCGTTGACGAGCAGGATCACGAGCAGGAAGAGCGCGGCGCTCAACGCCGCCGACCCGAGCAGCAGCGCCACGTTGGCCCCGGCATGCGGCCTGCCCGGGACGACGGCCCGCGGCACGGGGAGCTCGAGGCGCCGGAGGGCGAGCAGCGGCAGCAGCGCCACCGGCGCCTGCACGAAGAAGATCGCCTCCCACCCGGCAAGCTGCGTGAGGACGCCGCCGGCGGCGGGGCCGAGCGCCGCACCGAGCACGCCGGCGCGCGCCCACACGTGCGCCGCACGCTGCTCCGATCCCTCCAGCCCGGCGAGCAGCACGAGCGCAGCAGCGACCACGAGCGCCGCCCCGACCGCCTGCACGCACCGTGCGGCAACGAGCAGCGGGAACGCAGAGGCGAGCCCGCAGGCGAGCGACGCGGCCGCGAGCACGACCAGCCCCGCCGCGCAGACCGCGCGGGGGCGGCGTCGAACGAGATGCGCGGCCGGAACGGCGCAGGCGGCGAGCACGAGGTTGTACGAGGTCAGCACCCAGGCGACGTCGGTGATGCCCACATCGAAGCGGCGCACCATGTCGGGCAGCGCCAGCGTGACGACGGACGAGTCGGCGAGCGCGAGAGCTACGCCCAGCCCGAGCAGGCCCGCGCGAGAGGCACGAAGCGGCACCGCCGCACTCTACGGGCCCGTCCACGACGGGGGAACGGCGCGGCCTCCGTTCGTTGCCCCGTCAGGGGGATGCACATCCCCCCTTCGTTGACAACGGTCAGTGCGTGTCTGAAGCGGCCCTCAGACGCGGCCCGACGGGTGCTGCGAGCGACGTCCCCAACCCGCCGGGGCTAAGGCCGCCGCGCAGCTCAGCCTCCCCCGAAACGCACGGCTCACCTCGCGCCGCGAGTCGACGGCCCGCGGTGGTTCCAGCCCCGCCCGACGACGAGCTGCTCGAGCGCAGCCGCCGGCTCCCGGGCGGTGCAGTCGTCGTTGATGTTCGTGGTGGTGGCAGCGGCGGTCGTGGCGCTGTTCCTCGAGACCGGCGTCGGTCTGTCGGTCTACGGCGTCGTGGCCCTGAGCTACCTCGCCGTCAAGCTGACCCTCGCCATCTGCTACCGGCCGGCCCACGGCGACCCCTCCCACGTCGGCACCGTCGCCGCCGTGGTTCCGTTCTAC
>DAIOGR010000174.1:0-5079 GCA_036745155.1 Gaiella sp. | reverse complement strand
TCGGCCGCGATGTCTCTCTTCTGGGCCATCAGGGAGTCACTCCTGCCGCGACCGTCCCGTCAGAGGACGGAGTGCTGGGCGTCGAAGGGGTCGCCGGCGCTGCGGCGGCGGACGGGGCGAAGAAGGTGTACGACTCGACGGTGACGGCGGCCTTCACGTTCGGGAACTTGCTGTCGCCCTCGGTGAGGTTGACGATCGTGGTCGAGTAGAGGCGCCCGCGGGCGTCGAGGCGCCGCTTTTGCACGCGCACGAGACCGCGCAGGTCGCCGAGGAAGCGGGAGACGTCGGTGAATCGTCCCTGGACCTCGATCCCGACGGGCTGGGCGATGAAGCCCGTTGCCGTCAGCGGCGTGCTCGGCGTGATCGACGTGAACACGAGCTTGTGGCGTCCGGCCAGCCGGTTCAGGTCGAGGATCATGCCCGCCATGTTCGTGGCGTCGGGAAGCGCCTTGGCGAGACGGAACGTGTCACCTGCCTTCACCGTGAGCGGCGCGGACGGTGTGGCCAGCTCCAGCTTGCGCTGCACGAGCTCTCCCTGCGCCGCGCTGACCTGGCGGTCGAGGTCGTCCGCTTTCGACTGCTGCGGAGAGACGGCCAGGAACCACACGGCTGCGAGCAGGCCGACGGCCCCAACGGCGCCGAGCGCGATCACCGCCTTCTTCTGCTTCAGCAGGGCGTTCATCGGGAACCTCCGGTGTTCAGGTCGGCAGCGATCTGGAAGTGGACGACTTTCTTCTTGCCACTCAGCTCGACCTTGCTCGACGTCAACGTGACGTTGCTGAGCGTCGGCAGCGTTGCGAGCCGGGCGAGCAGGCGCGCGACGTCGGGCTGCGAGTAGGTGTAGCCGTCGATCTGGGCGCCGGTCGGTGCGGCAGCGACACCCGGCGCAGTCGTCGCCGAGATCGGCGCGGCAGTGGCGGGCGAAGCTACCTGTGCCTGCAGGGACGTCAGCCAGACGTTCTCCGGCAGGATCCGCGACACGTCACGGAGCACGGCGTCCCACGGCACGCGGCTGCCGAGCAGATTCGCGACGGCCTGGGCACGCTGGACCTGCTCACCCTGCAGCGAGGCGTCGATCACCGGCCGCTGTGGCTTTGGCAGGGCCGCGAGCTCGGCGCGCACGGCGTCGAGCCGGCTCTGGGCGTCACCGACCTTGCCGTGTGCAGAGACGAACATGAAGCCGAGCGCGGCAACCGGCACCGCGACTGCGACCGGGAGCGCGAGCGCGACGAGGCTCGGGCGCCGGCGTGCGTCTGCCTGGACGTCCTTCGGGAGCAGGTTGACGCTGCGCGTCTGCTCGTCCTCGATGGCCAGGCCGATCGGCACGGCCATCGAGCCGATCGTCGCCTCGATCGCAGGATCGAGACCGGTGGCGAGCTGCACGCGGCCGAGCGGGTCGCCGACGCGGACGCTGACGCCGATCATCTGGTGCAGCGCCTCGCCGAGGCCCTCGAGGTGCGAGGTGCCGCCGGTGATCAGGATCTCTCCGATACCGAGCGAGTCCGGCTGGGTCTGGTAGAACTGGAGCGAGCTGACGAGCTCGCGGGCGAAGGGGGTGAGCCGCAGCCGCACCGCCTCGATCGCCCTGGCCCGAGCTGCCTCGTCGAGCGTCTCGTGCTGGCGCCCGGGGCCGGAGAGTGAGAGATGGCGGAGGATCGTGGCCGCCTCGGCAGCGTGGACGTCGAGCTCCTGCACGACCGCGTCCTGGAGCGTGCCTCCACCCCAGTCGAACACGCGGGTGAACTCGCAGGCGCCGCCGCCGGAAACGAGCAGGGTGGTGGACTCGTGCCCGATCGACACGATCACGGTGGCGGTGTCGTCAATGGCCCGTACGGCGAACGGCTTCGGGTCGACAAACGCCCGCAGCAGGCTGAGCGCCTCCAGGTCGAGGCCGGCGAGCCGGATGCCCGCCTGCTGGGCGACCTGCGTGTACGGCTCGACCTGGTCGCGCGGAGCGACGACGAGCAGGATCCGCCGGGACGGCTCGCCCGCTTCGTTCGTGCGGGTCTCGAGGACGCGGTAGTCGAGCACGGACTCGTGCTGGGCGACGGGCAGAACCTCGTGCGCCTTGAAGCGAACGGCGTTGTCGAAGTGCGCCTCGTCGTCGACGCCTGCGATCTCGAACGTCCGGACGCCGATGCGATTGCTCGCGAGGCCGATGCGGACGTCCTTCTTGGGCAGCTTGTGCTCGTCGAAGAACGTCTTCAACACGTGTGCGAGCGCGTCCATGTCCCGGATCTCGCCGTCGACGACGAGACCGCTGTCGATCGGCTGGCGCGCGAGCTGCACGAGCTCGTGCCTGCCGTCGCTCTCGGAGACGACTGCGGCCGCGATCTGCGAGGCGCCGATCTTGAGGCCGACGATCTTCCTGGCCCGCCCACGGCCCGCCCGGCGGGCCGATGCGGGCGCCGGGGCGCCGCTGCGCTTGCGGCCGAAGGAGCGGCCGCCGTTCTCGCTCTCGGTGGGAACCGGCAGGACGGCGGCGACAGGCTCACCGACACGCGTCGGCTCGTCCGCGACGGGCTCCTCCACGACGGGCTCGTCCGCGACGGGCTCGTCCACGACAGGCTCGCCGAAGACAGACTGCTCGAAGACGGGCTCCTCCACGACAGGCTCGTCGAACGCGGGCTGCTCGAAGACAGGCTCCTCCACGACAGGCTCGTCGAAGACGGGCTGCTCGAAGACAGGCTCCTCCACGACAGGCTCGTCGAACACAGGCTGCTCGAACACAGACTGCTCGAAGACAGGCTCCTCCACGACAGGTTCGTCGAACGCAGGCTGCTCGAGCACAGGCTCCTCCACGGCGGGGGCGGGAGTCTCCGGCTCCGGCTTGCGCCGGCGGAAGCTCAGCTCACGCTTGTAGAACGGCAGCTTCTCCTCGGTGGCGGGCACGGCCGGCTCATCTGGCATCTGGGGCTCCTTCGCGGCAGGCCCGTCGTGCGCCTCCGGGTTCGTCTCGGTACCGCCGTCGCCGCTGGACGACGCGAGCACCTCGGCCTGGGTCTCCTCCACACGGCTGTGCTGCTCCGGGACGCCCGGCGGCAGCGACCAGACGAGATCGGCGGAGCCGGGCTCGGGCTCGTCGCCGGCGGGGCCGTCGAAGCGGGAGCTCGCGCAGGGCGAAACGGGGGCATGATGGCGCTTGAAAGAGATCTCGGTGCGGAACCGCAGCTCGTCCGACGAGCCGCGCGCCGGGTCGGCGGGCGGCGCGAAGCCGATCGGGTTGCGGGCCGGCAGCGCGTAGCCGCCTCCGCCGCCGGCGTGGCCGATCCCGAGGTCGGTGCGATCAGGGGCCGACTCGCCCGTGCGGGCAGGGTCGAACGAGGCAGACGGATCGATGCCCGGCGAGGTGTCCCGGAAGCGCCCGTTGAGGGCGTTCACGAAGTCATTGGCGGCATTCCACGAAGTCATTGGCGGCTAGCTCCCGGCCACCCGCAGCGTCGCGCCGAGACCCGGCGTGGCGGCGGATGGGCTGTCGTTGGACATGGCGGGGATCGGCACACCCGCCCGCTCCAGCGCCGAGATGAGAGCCTCGGGCCGGCTCGAGCGGCTGACCGCCTCCGGCACAGTGACCAGGCGCTTCTGGACGAGCTCCGTCAGCGACTGCTCCATCGTCTGCATGCCCCGGCGGGTGCCGGTCTGCATGTACGAGTAGACCTGCTCGATCTTCCCCTGACGGATCAGGTTGCGGATCGCGTCGTCGAGAAAGAGGATCTCGAGCGCGGCAACACGGCCCGTGCCGTCGCTCGTCGGCATCAGCGTCTGGGTGACGATGCCCTGCAGCGAGTTCGCGAGCTGCATCCGCACCTGGTCCTGCTGGGCGGCAGGAAAGACGTCGATGATGCGGTCGATCGTGCTCGGCGCGCTCTGGGTGTGGAGGGTGGCGAAGACGAGGTGACCGGTCTCGGCGGCGGTGAGGGCGGTGCCGATCGTCTCGAGGTCGCGCATCTCGCCGAGGAGGATCACGTCGGGGTCCTGGCGCAGCGCGCCACGGAGAGCCTCGGCGAAGCCGACGGCGTCCTGGCCCACCTCGCGCTGGTTGACGATGCAGCGCTTGTGATGGTGCAGGAACTCGATCGGGTCCTCGATCGTGATGATGTGGTCGGTGCGGGTGCGGTTGATCTCGTCGATCAGAGAGGCGAGCGTGGTCGACTTGCCCGAGCCCGTCGGGCCGGTGACGAGCACGATCCCGCGGGGCTTCGCCGTGAACTCGTGCAGCGAGGCCGGAAGCTTCAGCTCTTCGAGCGACTTGATCGCGGTGGGAATGGTGCGGAACGCGGCTGCGAGGCTCTCGCGCTGGTAGTAGGCGTTGACGCGGAAGCGAGCCAGGCCGCGAATGCCGTAGGCGAAGTCGAGCTGCCGGTTCAGCTCGAGGTGCTTCTGCTGCTCCGTGGTCGTGATCCGGTAGACGAGCTGGCGGACGAGGTCGGGGTCGAGCTCGGGGAAGTCGGAGAGGAGCTCGATGTGCCCGTGCAGCCGGACGGCCGGCAGGGAGCCGGATGTCAGGTGCAGGTCGGACGCCCCGAGGGCGACCGCCTTCTCGAGCAGCGCGTCGACGGACAGCAGGGCGGGGTTGGGATGCTCTGAGCGTTCCACGGTGGCACGTATCGGCATGACCCCGCCCTACCTTGAGCATGCGTTGCGTCTGCCGGCGGCGTCGCGCGGGAATCGCTCCGTGGGACGCCGACCGGAAGAGCCGTCAGTAGCCGGCTCGTCGTGCACCCGTGCGCTGCGAGAACGAAGCGAGCCCCATGAGCAGCTGCTCCGGGGAGACGGGGACGAAGCAGCAGGCAGGTCCGGGCGACCCACCGCCGCAGGCTGATTCGCCGTCCTTCTCCTCTACGAGCGCGCCCGCTGCGGGCATCCCCCGGAACGAGGGATGCCTGTCCCCCGCAAATCACCCTAATGGGGATGGCGGGCTGCCGCCGGGTCTCCGATAAGAGAGGTGTCGGTTCCACCCCCACGCTCCGGAAGGGAGTACTACATGTTGATCGACAAGCTGCGGCAGCGGCTCAAGCAGGAGGAGTCGGGCTTCACGCTCATCGAGCTCCTGATCGTGCTCGTGATCATCGGCATCCT
>DAIOGR010000173.1:3782-5089 GCA_036745155.1 Gaiella sp. | reverse complement strand
GCTAGCGTGTCTTCAGGGCACCGGGGGTGCCCCTGGGGGGCGTTGGGAGGTTGCACCGGGGGTCGGGCTTCCTGCCGGCGTGGCCCGGCCGCACGACGGCCTGCGGGATGCGGCTAGCCTGAGCCGATGGCCCTGCACGAGCTGATCGGAGACTCCGCCAGCGGTACCGACTACGCCGCCGTCCGGCTCGTCGTGGACGGCGACCGCATCGTGCAGTCCGACGCGCGCGGCCTCGCCCGCGACCTCACCGGGCTGACGTTGCTCGAGGCAGCGGCGGTCCCGGGGGAGACGCTGCCGGCCGACGCCCTCGCGAACGCGCTCGCCCCGGCCTTCCAGGCCCGGCCGGTCCCGGGCCGGGTCGCCGTCGCGATGAGCGGCGGCGTCGACAGCGCAGTCGCGCTCCTGCGCGCCCGGCCGGAGGCCGTCGGCGTCACCCTGCGGCTGTGGCTCGACCCGGCCGGCCCGAGCGCCGACCGCGTCTGCTGCTCCCCGGACGCGGTCATCGCAGCGCGCCGCACCTGCCACGCCCTCGGGCTGCCGCACGTGACGCTCGACCTGCGGGAGGCGTTCCGTGAGAGCGTGGTACGCCCCTTCGTCGAGGCCTACGCCGCCGGCCTGACCCCGAACCCGTGCACGCGGTGCAACGGCAGCTTCCGCTTCGACGAGCTCGTCGCGTTCGCCGGCCGGGCCGGGGCGAGCGTCCTCTGGACGGGCCACTATGCCCGCATCGAGGAGCGGGGCGGGCGCCGGCTGGTCGCCCGCGGCCTCGATCCCGAGAAGGACCAGTCCTACATGCTCGCGACCGTGGATCCCGAGCTGCTCGACCGCGTCGGCTTCCCGCTCGGCGCGGAGACGAAGGAGCGCACGCGGGCCGAGGCTGCTGCGGCGGGCCTCGCCGTGGCCGAGCGCGCCGAGAGCCAGGAGGCGTGCTTCCTCGCGGGAGACGACTACCGCGCCTTCCTCGAGCGGCAGGGCCTGCGGCGGGCCGACGGGGCGATCGTCGACGAGGACGGCAACGAGCTCGGCCGCCACGACGGGACCTGGCGCTACACGACCGGCCAGCGGCGCGGCATCGGCGTCGCCGCGCCCGAGCCGCTCTACGCCCTCCGCGCTGAGACGGCGACGAACACGCTCGTCGTCGGAGGACGCGGGTCGCTCGACGTCCGCCGCGTCGAGGCGCGCGGGCGCCTCTACCTGCCGGTCGAGCGGGCCGACGTGAAGCTGCGCTACCGCTCCGACCCTGTCCCCGCTACGGTCGAGGCGACGCCCGAGGGCTTCGTCCTCCACCTGGAGCGCCCCGCTCACGC
>DAIOGR010000173.1:0-3682 GCA_036745155.1 Gaiella sp. | reverse complement strand
GGATCAACTACCAGCTCGACAAGGCAGACAGCGTCACCGACAGCGCCGTGTCGATGGCCAGCAGCGCCGACACCGCCGTGCGGGCCGTCTCGACGGCGATCGCGAAGCCGGTGGAGAAGGTGTCCGGCCTGGCCGCCGGGGTCTCCCACGGCTTCTCCCAGTTCCGCAAGTCTCACAGCTTCGGCGACGCCACCGCGGCCGCGAAGGACGCGGCCCGCCGGCGGGAGGCCGACCTGCGCGAGGATCTCCGGGACGCCGGCAGGACGCCGCCTCAGACCGAGCGCCCGGCACCACAGCCGCCGCCGCAGGCGCAGCCGAAGCCCGATCCGGAGCCGCGCCCTGAGCCGGTCGCGAAGCCGGAGCCGGTGCCCGCGCCGCCGGACGCACCGGCCGCCGCCTAGATCCTGGAATCGCCTCATCCCGGCTACGATCGCGGGATGCGCACCACGGCCGAGCTCCGCGAGGGCTTCCTCTCCTATTTCGAGTCTCAGGGCCATCTCCGGCGCCCGTCGGCGCCGCTGATCCCCGCCGCGGACGACCCGTCCACCCTCTTCATCGTGGCCGGGATGCAGCCGATGAAGAAGCTCTTCCTCGGTCTCGAGCCGCCCCCGGGGCCTCGCGTCACGACCGCCCAGAAGGTGATGCGCGCAGGCGGCAAGCACGCGGACCTCGACGACGTCGGCTCCACCGCACGTCACGCCTCCTTCTTCGAGATGCTCGGCAACTTCTCGTTCGGCGACTACTTCAAGGACGAGGCGATCGCGTTCGCCTGGGAGTTCGTCACCACCCACATGGGCTTCGAGCCGGAGCGCCTCTGGGCAACGGTGTTCGCAGGCGATCCGGCGCTCGGCCTCGGCGAGGACGAGGTCGCGGTCGCGGGCTGGCTGCGCGTCGGCCTGCCGCGCGAGCGGATCGTCGGCCAGCCGCGCTCCGAGAACTTCTGGCAGGCCGCCGATACCGGCCCCTGCGGCCCGTGCTCCGAGCTCTTCCTCGACCGCGGCGCCGAGCACGGCTGCGGCGAGCCGACCTGCGGCCCCAACTGCGAGCGCTGCGAGCGCTTCCTCGAGTTCTGGAACCTCGTCTTCATGGAGTTCGACCTGGGGGCCGACGGCACCGCGACGCCGCTGCCGCAGCAGAACATCGACACCGGCCTCGGGCTCGAGCGCGGCGCGATGCTGCTGCAGGGCAAGGAGTCGATCTTCGACACCGACGGCTACCAGGAGATCATGGAGTGGGTCGCCGACGAGTCGGGCGTCGCGTACGGGGATTCCGAGCAGGCGACCAAGGCTCATCGCGTGCTCGCCGACCACGGACGCGCGATGACGTTCCTGATCGCCGAGGGGATCACGCCCTCGAACGAGGGGCGCGGCTACATCGTCCGCCGCCTGATCCGGCGCGCCGTGCAGCAGGGCCGCCGCATCGGCCTGCAGGACGTCTACCGGCTGCCCGGGGTCGTGATCGGCCAGATGGCCTCCGCCTACCCGGAGCTGCAGGACCACGCCGCGGAGATCGAGCGCGTCGTGCGCGCCGAGGAGGATCGCTTCACCGAGACGCTCGAGCGGGGCATGAAGGTCTTCGACGACCTCGCCGCGCAGGAGACGATCTCCGGTGAGGAGGCCTTCACGCTCGCTGCCACCTACGGGTTCCCGCTGGAGCTGACGGTCGAGCTCGCGGAGGAGCGCGGCCAGGCGGTCGACGTCGACGGCTACCGCACGCAGATGGCCGAGCACCGCCAGATCTCCCGGGCCGGCGGGGAGTCCGACGTCCAGCGGGCGGCGGATTTCGCGCGCGAGGCAGGGTTCACGACCGACTTCGTGGGGTACGCCAAGACCGACGTGCTCACGCAGATCGGCGCCCTCGAGCAGGCAGAGGAAGGCCTCTTCCTCGCCAAGCTGCGCGAGTCGCCGTTCTACGCGTCCGGCGGCGGCCAGGTGACCGACGCCGGGACGATCGAGCTCGACGACGGCAGCGGCACACGCGCGGAGCTGCGAGAGGCCTATCGCTTCGGAGACGACCAGGTGCTGCTCTTCGAGGGAACCGGTTTCGCGAGCGGCGACCGCGTGCGCGCCACGGTGCCGTGGGGCGTGCGCTTCCCGACGATGGCGAACCACACGGCTACGCACCTCCTGCAGGAGGCGCTGCGCGAGGTGCTCGGCGACCACGTGCGCCAGGCGGGCTCCGCCGTGCGCCCCGACAAGCTGCGCTTCGACTTCACGCACGCGGACGCGCTCACCGCCGAGGAGCGCGAGGCGGTCGAGCGGCGCGTGAACGAGCGGATCTTCGCGGGCGCCCCGGTGCACGTGTACGAGACCCCGATCGACGAGGCGCGCAAGCTCGGTGCGATGATGCTGTTCGGCGAGAAGTACGGCGACATCGTCCGGGTCGTCGACGTGCAAGGGATCTCCCGCGAGCTCTGCGGCGGCACGCACGTCCGCTCGACGGCCGAGATCGGCGCGTTCGCGATCCTCTCCGAGGGCTCCGTCGGCTCCGGCGCACGGCGGATCGAGGCTGTCACCTCGGGCGAGGCGTACGCGCTGCTGCACTCGCGCTCGCGCGAGCTCGACGAGGTTCGGGCCGAGATCGAGAAGCTACGCAAGGAGCTGAAGAGGAAGCAGTCGACCGTGGACGACGGCGCCGGCAGGGTCGAGGCGGTCGTGCGGGCCGAGAAGGGCGTCAACCTGATCGTGCAGGCCGTGGTCGGGGTCGACGGCGATGTGCTGCTCGACCTCTCCGACCGCTTCAAGCAGCAGCACGCTCCGGCCGCCGTCGTCCTCGGCGGCGTCCAGGACGGCCAGGTGACGCTGATCGCGAACTTCGACAAGGCGGTCGCCGAGCGGGTCAGCGCTTCCGATGTGGTCAAGGGGGCCGCGGCGCTCGTCGGCGGCGGTGGCGGCGGCCGGCCGACCATGGCCCGCGCCGGGGGCAAGCGGCCCGAGGGGCTGCCGGAGGCGCTCGCCGAGGCCGAGCGCTTGATCGTCGCGGCACTCTGACCTCGTGCGGGTGCTCGCCCTCGACTACGGTTCGGCGCGCACGGGCGTCGCCGTCTCCGATCCGACCGGCACGCTCGCGCGGCCGGTCTGCGTCGTCCGCAAGGCGATGAGCGACTCGGGCCTCGAGCGGCTCGCCGGGCTCGTCGCCGAGCATGCGGTGGAGCAGGTCGTGGTGGGGCTGCCGCTGACGTTGCGCGGTGCGCAGGGCAAGCAGGCGCAGGAAACGCTGCGCTTTGTCGCCGCGCTGCGGGAGCGTCTGGCCGTGCCCGTCGAGACGCTCGACGAACGCTTCACGACTGCGCTCGCAGCCCGTACACCCTCCGGCAGCTCGGAGGACGCCCGCGCCGCTGCCCATCTCCTGCAGAGCTGGCTCGAGCGGGTGGAGCGATCGTGAGGCGATCCGTCGCAGCCGTTCTGCTCGTCGTCTCCGGGCTCGCTGCGGCACTGGCGATCGCCGGCTGCGGCGGCGGGGGGGAGGCGGCTCCGGCCACAACCGAGACGACGCCGCGGGTCGAGCGCCTGCGCATCATCTTCCCCGAGGGATTCAACGTGCGCGAGATGGCCGCCCGAGTGGCCGAAGTGCGCAAGATCGCGATCGCCAGGCGCGGCGTCACTCCTCGCCTGACGCGCGCGCGCTACCTCGCGGCGGTGGCCGAGGCCCTGCCGCCGAAGCCGTTCCGCCGCGACTGGAA
>DAIOGR010000172.1:0-5097 GCA_036745155.1 Gaiella sp. | reverse complement strand
GGCGTCCACTCGTGGCAGTCGATGTCGAGGAAGAACGCCTGCTCCTCCACCGCCGCGGCAACGAGCGCCGGAACGTCCTCGTCGGTCACACCCGCCTCCCGCAGCGTCGGGAACCCGACCTCCGCCAGCATCCGGCGCACCGCGCGCACCGCCCGTGAGCCGTCCCCGCTGCCGTCCGCCGGCTCACCCAGCGCGTCGGCGACACGCTCGAGCCGGTCGGCGCAGTCGATCCGCGACACGTCCAGCGTCTCGGCCAGCACGAGCCCGACGGTGAGGCCGTGCGGGAGGTGCTTCACGCTGCCGATTGCCTGGCCGAGGGCGTGGTCGGCCGCGCAGTCGGACAGGTTCATCGCCAGCCCGGCCGTCAGGCTCGCGCACGCGAGCCGCCGCCGCGCCTCCGCATCGGAGCCGTCGCGCACCGCCTGCGCGAGCGAGGCCGCCACGTGGTGGCAGGCCTCGAGCCCGAACGCGACCGACAGCGGTGACGAGTCGGAGACGGTGCACGCGCCGATCGCCTGTGCCATCGCGTCGACGCCCGAATGCGACGTGGGCGCCGGTGGCAGCCCGTGCGTCAGCACCGGGTCGACGAGGGCGTGCTGGGCCCGCATGTTGGGATGCCCGAAGCCGATCTTGAGGTCGCGCTCGGTGTCGGTGAGCACGCTCGCCCCGGAGACCTCGCTGCCCGTGCCGGAGGTCGTCGGGCACAGCACGAGACCGATCGCCGGCGGCTGCGGGACGATCGTCCCCTCGGCGAAGTCGCGGCTGCTCCCGCCCTGGTCGGCGACGATCCGGGCGGCCTTCGCGACGTCCAGTGCGGAGCCGCCGCCGATACCGACGACCGCCTGCAGCCCGTGCGCGCGCACGGTGCCGGCGAGCTCGTCGGCGAGCGCGAACGTCGGCTCACCGGCGCCCTTGACACGGCGCTCGAGCCGGATGCCGGCCGACTCGGCGGCCGCGAGCGCCGCCACGACGTCTGGGTGACCGGCCACCGGCTCCTCGACGACGACGAGGGCCGAGCCGGCGCCCAGCGAGCCGAGGGCACCGGCGAGCTCAGCGACGACGCCGTCGCCGAACGCGATCTTGACGGGCAGCTGCGAGTGGAAGGGGGTCACGGGATCGCGCATCGGACGTCCTTTCGTCGGCGGCAAGCCGACCGATTCAACCACGTGGACGATCGGCAGGCGTCAGGCGCGACGCTCGGCCCGGTAGCGCCGCGCCTCGGCGACGAGCGCCTCGAAGAGACGCTTGTCGTCGTTCTCCATCTCGGGATGCCACAGGACGCCAACGGCGAAGCGCCTGGACGGGTCCTCCAGCCCCTCGAGCGAGCCGTCGGCCGCCCATGCCGTCTCCACGAGCCCGGCGCCGACGGTTCCGACGCCCTGATGGTGGCTCGACTTCACGCCTTCGTGGCGCGGGCCCAGGATCTCGGCGAGCTTCGTGCCGTCCTTCACCTCGACCGGGTGCTCCGAGAAGGTGCCGAGCACCTCGCGGTGGCCCTCGTGCCCGAGCGTCTCGGGCAGGTGCTGGATCAGGTCCCCGCCGCGGAGGACGTTGAGGAGCTGGAAGCCGCGGCAGATGGCGAGCGTCGGCAGGTCGCGCTCCAGCGCCGCCTCCAGCAGCGCCATCTCGCCCGCGTCACGATGCACCTGGGCGGGATCGGTGGAGGGGTGGCGTTCGGCGCCGTACACGCCCGGGTCGATGTCGATGCCACCCGAGAAGATCAGGCCGTCGAGCGCGTCCAGCGTTTCCTCGACGGCCTCGACGCTCGGCGGCACGAGCAACGCCCGCCCCCCTGCCTGCTCCACCGACTCGACGTACGAGAACGGCACGAGCGCAGCGGGCAGCTCCCACGCCCCCCACTTCGCAGGCTGGGCGTACGAGGTGATGCCGATGATCGGACGCGCTGCCACGACGCCGGATCAGCCACGCTCGAAGTAGCGGGCTCGCTCCCAGTCGGTGACGAACTTGTCGTACAGCCCCTGCTCGGTGCGCGCGTAGTTGAGGTAGTGGTCGACGACCAGGTCGCCGAAGGCGGCGCGCGCCATCGTGCCGTTCTCGAGCGCCGCGATCGCCTGCACCATCGTCGAGGGGAACCGCTCCGTGTCCGACTCGTAGGCGTTTCCCTCCAGGCCGGGGGGAAGCTCGAGCTCGTGCTCGATGCCGTGCAGGCCGGCGGCGATCACCGCGGCGAAGGCGAGATACGGGTTGGCGTCGCCGCCCGGAATGCGCGTCTCGGCCCGCCGCGCCGATCCGTGCCCGACGACGCGGAAGCCGCAGGTGCGGTTGTCGTTGCCCCAGGCGAGCGTCGTCGGCGCCCACGAGCCCGCCGCGAACCGCTTGTAGGAGTTGATCGTCGGCGCCAGGAACACGGCGAGCTCCTTGAAGCAGGCGATCTGACCGGCCAGCCAGCGGGAGAACAGCGTCTCGTCGTCTCGGAAGCACGGCTCGCCGTCGCGCCACAGTGACGAGTGGATGTGGCACGAGTTGCCGATCCAGTCCTCGAACGGCTTCGACATGAACGTGATCGAGCAGCCGTTGAGGAACGCGATCTCCTTGGCGCCGTTCTTGTAGATCACGTGGTTGTCGGCCATCGTGAGCGCGTCGGCGAAGCGGAAGTTGACCTCCTGCTGGCCGGGCCAGGCCTCGCCCTTGGACGTCTCGACCTTGATGCCCGCCGCGTGCATGCCGTTGCGGATCTGGCGGATGAAGGCCTCGTCGTACGTGGTGGCGAGGATGTGGTAGTCGAGGATGTAGGGAACCGACGGCGTCAGGTCCTGGTAGCGCTGCGCGTGCGCCTCGGCGTAGGTCTGCCTGAGGAGGTAGAACTCGAGCTCGCTGCCCATCATCGGGGTCAGCCCGAGCGCCGCCGCGCGCTCCAGCTGCGCCTTCAGCACCTGACGCGGTGACGGGCCGACCGGCGAGCCGTCGTGCCACTGCACGTCGCCGAGCACGAGCGCGGTCGCCTCGAGCCACGGCACGCGCCGCAGCGTGGCCATGTCGGGCCGCACGTCGAAGTCGCCGTAGCCCTGCTCCCAGCTCGCGATCGCGTAGCCCGGCACGGGATCCATCTCCATCTCGAGGGCGAGGAGGTAATTGCACCCCTCCACCCCGTGCCCGGCGTCCATCTCCTCGACGAAGAACTCGGCGTGCAGGCGCTTGCCCATCAGGCGCCCCTGCATGTCGGTGAACGCGACGACGACGGTGTCGATCTCGCCGGTCGCGACCAGCTCGCGCAACTCCTCGTAGCTCAGCATGAGGGCGATCCTAGATGGTTGCCGACCGGGGTGACGGGCAAGTCACCCGGGTCCGTCCGGTGCCGGGGAGACACTCCGCCGATCACGGGTGCTTCCCCCGATCATCGGTGGCATGTCTTGACATTGCCCATACCGGCAGGGGTGAATACGCCCACGGCCCGCCCGCTGGGGAGGCGGCGGCCGACTTGGTCATCGACGAGGGAGGCGACATGAGCACCACACCCGCAGGCGGTGGCGGGATCCACACCTCGGAGGACGAGCGGATCCTCCACCGGCTCGGCTACGCCCAGGAGCTGTTCCGTGCGATGGGCGGCTTCCAGAACTTCGCCATCAGCTTCACGATCATCTCCATCCTTGCCGGCTGCCTCACGTCGTACTACATCGCCTTCCTGCAGGGCGGTCCGATCGCCGTCACGTGGGGGTGGCTGCTCGTCGGGCTGATGAGCACGATCGTCGCGCTGTCGATGGCCGAGATCGCGTCTGCCTATCCGACCGCGGGCGGCCTCTACTACTGGGCTTCGAAGCTCGGCAGCCCGGGTTGGGGCTGGTTCACCGGCTGGTTCAACCTCGTCGGCCAGATCGCCGTCACCGCGGCAATCGGGTACGGGCTCGCCACCTTCGGCACGGTGCTCCTCAACTACTGGTTCAGCTACCCGAACACGAAGGAGTACATCTACCTGCTCTACGCGATCGTGCTGGGCGCGGCGCTGCTGTTGAACCTCCTGAACGTGCGGATCACGGCCCTCCTGAACACAGTGTCCGCCTACTGGCACATCGCGGGCGTCCTGATCATCGTCGTGGTGCTGATCGTGATCCCGGATAACCACCAGTCGCTCTCGTACGTCTTCACCGAGACGATCAACGAGACGGGCTTCGGCGGGGGCGGCAGCACGTTTTCGACGCCGATGTTCTGGTACGTCTTCGCGACCGGGCTCGCGATGGCGCAGTACACGATCACCGGCTACGACGCCTCCGCGCACATGGCGGAGGAGACCCACAAGGCCTCGCGGATGGCGGCGGTCGGCATGGTCAGCGCGGTCGTCGTCTCGGTCATCGCCGGCTTTATCCTGCTCGTCGCGGTCACGTTCGCCATCCCCGACACGGCGGGTGCGATCGAGAACTTCGGGATCATCATCCCGTGGATCTGGACCGAGTCGATGAGCCAGAACTGGTCGGAGACCCTGCTCTTCATCGTCGTCGTGGCGCAGTTCTTCTGCCTCACGGCCTCCGTCACCTCGGCCTCGCGCATGATGTTCGCCTTCTCACGCGACCGTGCCGTGCCCGGCCACGAGCTGTGGAGGCGGGTCGGACGGAATCGCGTGCCGCACTATGCCGTGATCGCGATCTGCGTCCTGGCCGCAGTCATCATGCTGCCGGCGATCAAGAACTACCTGGTCGGCTACTACGTCGGCACCGGCATCGCAGTCGTCGGCCTGTACATCGCGTTCATCCTCCCGGTGATCCTGCGCTTCCGCCAGGGCGACAAGTTCCAGCACGGAGCCTGGAGCCTCGGGAATCACTACAAGTGGCTGAACGTCGTCGCGATCATCTGGGTGTTCTTCATCTCGATCGTGTTCTTCCTGCCGCCCTACAAGGTGAGCATCCCGGGCCAGGAAGGCTGGTCGTGGGACTTCGTCAACTACGCGCCGGTGCTCGTCGCAGGTGCGTTCGTGCTCTTCGGCGGCTGGTGGGTCCTTTCCGCGAAGAACTGGTTCAAGGGACCGGTTCGCATGGGAACGGAAGAAGAGCTCGAGCTGCTCGAGGAGAAGGAAGCGGCGGACTTCGACCTCCCCGCCGACACGCAGTACGAGAGCTAGTCCCCCCCGACTCGCACTCGGCAGGG
>DAIOGR010000171.1:0-5098 GCA_036745155.1 Gaiella sp. | reverse complement strand
GGGCGCGTCACCGCAGGCAACTCGGCCGGGCTGACCGACGGGGCCACGGCCGGGCTCCTCGCGGCGGCAGAGGTCGCGGCCGAGCTCGGGCTCGAGCCGTCAATGCGCCTCGTCGCGTTCGCCTACGCGGGCGTCGAGCCGCACCTGATGGGGATCGGGCCGGTGCCGGCGACAGAGCGGGCGCTCGCGCAGGCGGGCATCACGATCGACGACGTCGGATTGTTCGAGCTGAACGAGCCGTTCGCCGTGCAGGTGCTCACATGGTGTGACGGCATGGGAGTCGCGCCCGACGACCCGCGCCTGAACCCGTACGGCGGCGCGATCGCCTGTGGCCACCCGCTGGCAGCGACGGGCGTGCGCCTGATGGCGCAACTCGCCTACGAGCTCGAACGCCGCCCGGACGTCCGCTACGGGCTGACCGCCCTCTGCATCGGCATGGGCATGGGAGCCGCGATCCTCTGGGAGAACCTGCGCCATGGATGACGCCCGCATTGCCTGACTCTCCGACCCGCTTCCACCTGCAGCGCATCGACACCCGCCTCGGGCCGGTGGCGCTCGTGACGATGGACAACGGCGAGGACTGGCAGCAGCCGAACGTCTTCGGGCGGGCAGCACTGGAGTCGCTGCACGACCTGCTCCCTCGCCTGCGCACGCCCGACTGGCAAGGGCTCGTGCTCACCGGCAAGCCGTTCGTGTTCGCCGCCGGAGCCGACCTGACGGAGTTCCCCCAGATGACGGACCCGGAGCTCGCCCGACTCGCGGGCAAGGCGGGGCACGACGCGTTCGGCGCGATCCGCGAGCTGCCCTACCGGACGCTCGCCGCCGTCAACGGCGCGGCGGTCGGGGGCGGGCTCGAGATCGCCCTGCACTGCGACTTCCGCACGATCGCGCGCTCGGTGCGCCACGTGGGCTTCCCCGAGGTGTTCCTCGGCATCATCCCCGGCTGGGGTGGTACCCAGCTCGCCCCGCGACTCGTCGGTACCGCCAGGGCGGTCGAGCTCGTCGTCTCCAACCCGCTGAAGCAGAACCGGCTGATCGACGCGGCTACGGCGGTCGAGATCGGTCTCGCCGACGAGCTGCTCGACGACGTCGAGTTCCTGGACGACTCGATCGCGTGGCTTCTCCGCGCCATCGAGGAAGGGCGGCAGCCGCGGCCCGAGGCCGACCGCTCGGACGCCCCGGAGGTGTGCCGCAAGGCGCGCTTCGGCGTCGACGACGCGGTGCACGGCACCGCCCTCGCCCCCTACCGCGCACTCGACCTGATCGCCGCGACCGCCCACTCCACGGTGGAGGAAGGCTACCGCGCGGAGGAGGACGCGCTCGCGGACCTGCTCCCGGGCCCGCAGGCGCAGGCCGGCGTCTACGCCTACGACCTCGTCGAGCGGCGCGTCAAGCGCGGCGTCGGCATCCCCGACGCCAGGCCGCGCCGCGTCGAGCGGGTGGGCGTCGTCGGCGCCGGCCTGATGGCCACCCAGCTCGCGACCCTGTTCCTGCGACGCCTCGAGACCCCCATCGTGATCACCGACGTCGACCCCGACCGGGTCGAACAGGCCGTCGCCTCGATCCGAGCCGACCTCGAGAAGCAGGTCGCCCGGGGCAGGCTGGCGGAGAGCAAGGCGCGCTTCCTCGGCTCGATCGTGACAGGCGGCGGCGACACCGGCGCGTACGCCGGGTGCGACCTCGTGCTCGAGGCGGTCTTCGAGGAACTGTCGGTGAAGCGGGAGGTGCTCGGCGGCCTCGAGCAGGTCGTCTCCGCCGAATGCCTGCTGGTCACGAACACCTCGTCGCTCTCGGTCACAGCCATGGGCGAGGGGCTCCGGCACCCCGAGCGCGTCGTCGGCATGCACTTCTTCAACCCGGTTGCGGTGCTGCCGCTCGTCGAGCTCGTGCGTACGCCCGCCACCGACGACGTGACGCTGGCGACGGCCTGGGCCGTGACGAAGAAGCTCGGCAAGCGCGGTGTGCTCGTCAAGGACGCACCCGCGTTCGTCGTCAACCGCCTGCTGACGCGCCAGTCGAGCGTGATCATGCAGGCCCTCGAGCACGGCAACACGATCGAGGAGACCGACGAGGCTGCGCTGCGGCTCGGGATCCCGATGCCGCCCTCCGCCCTGCTCGCCATGGTCGGGCCGCGGGTCGCGAACCACGTCCTGCACACGCTTCATGACGCCTTCCCGGACCGGTATCCGCTCTCGCCGACGCTCGAGAGCTTCGCGAGCGGCGAGATGGACATCGTGATCACCGGCGAGGGTCGCAAGACCGTCGACGAGATTCACGCCGCGATCCTGGAGGCGTTGGCGGACGAGTGCCGCCACCTGCTCGACGAAGGCGTCGTCGCCTCCGCCGCCGAGATCGACGCCTGCCTCATCCTCGGCGCCGGCTTCCCCTTCTTCCGCGGCGGCCTGACGCCCTACCTGGACGCCGAGGGAGTGTCACAGCGCGTCACCGGCAAGGCTTTACGGACGTAGGAGGCGGGCTCGGTGGACGCGAGACGCTCATGGAAAACCGTCCGCCGTCCGATGAATTGAGGTACTCTCTGCCCAGCGCCGCTCCCCAGCTTCGAGACGCGAGCGTGCGCTGAGACCTCAGGAGCAGCACCGCACAGTGTGCTGCGCACATGCACGAAGCGATACTGAACCCGACACTCACGTCGGAGCCGGCCGAAGGCTTGGAAGCCGCCGCGCTCCGCGCTCAAGCCTGGTACGGCGAGCCGTTCGTGCACGCCGGCGAGGATCCCGTTGCCGCGCTCGCACCCGGCACGGCGCGCCGCAGCGCACTCGATGACGCAATCGTCGAGATCGAGGCGGGCCAGCGCACACCCTCGAGCCGGTGGCGCGTCCGCTACGGGCTGATGCTGGGGCTGGAGCGCGTGCTCGCCTCGCCGAAGCCGCAGACGGCGGCAGGCACCGATCTGCGGCGGCACCAGATAGACGCCCTCGCGGGCATGCTCACCGAGCTGATCGCCGCGAACCAGCGCGCCGCGGAGGAGAACGGGAACGGCAACGGGGGCCTCGCAGACGGCGCGGAGATCGAGCAGGCCGAGCTCGAGGAGGAGGACGACGACTTCGACGGCGGCGTGATCGACGACGAGCCCGAAGAGTCCTTCACCGGCAGCGATCCGGGAGCCGTGCGCCGATACCGCTTCCGTCACCCGACCGCCTCCGGCAAGACGATCGCCGCCGCCGGCTTCGTGGAAGCAGCGCGCAACCTGGGCATCCTCATCCTGACCCATCGGCGCCTGCTCGTCTCCCAGTTCCAGCGCGACCTCACGACGGAGGGCTACGCCGATCGCTTCACGGATGCCATCGACCGCGGTCACGACCCGCTACGACAGGACCCGATCACGATTCAGACGTACGCCTGGTTCGCGCGGCACGCAGACGAGATCTCCCGCACCGCATACCAGCTCGTGATTTGCGACGAGGCGCACACGGCGCTGGGCGAGAAGACGAGCGCCGCGATCCGCTCCTTCAGCGAGCCCGTCTACATCGGCATGACCGCGACGGAGCAGCTGATCGCGAAGCAGGTCTCCGACGTCTTCCCTGCCTCCGTCGACGACCTGCCACTCGCCGACGCCGCGCGGCGCGGGCTGATCGCGCCGCTGCGCTGCCTGCGCGTGCCTCCCGCCGCGGCGATCAACTCCGTCCCGATCGTCGGCGGAGACTTCGAGGAGCGCGCACTCGCCGCGGCCCTCGACCACGAGGCGCTCAACCAAGCCGCAGCCAGCCTCTACCGCGACCGCTTCGACACGACGCCCGGCATCGTCTACGCAGCCGGCGTCGACCATGCCTACAACCTCGCGCAGGAGTTCCGCGCCACCGGCCTCAAGGCCGAGGCGGTCTCCGGACGCACGCCGCCGGTCAAGCTCGCGGAGACGCTCGCGGCCTACGAGCGCGGCGAGATCAACGTGCTGATCAACGCCCAGCTGCTGGCAGAGGGCTGGAACTCGCCGCGGGCAACGGTGTGCTTCCACCTCGCACCGACCGCGTCACGTCGCGTGTACCAGCAGCGGATCGGCCGCATCATGCGCATGCACCCGCGCAAAGAGGCAGGCATCGTCGTCGATTTCGTCACCAAGGGCTCGACGCACAACGACCGTGTGATCTCCCTGCACTCGCTGCTCGACGCCGACTTCTACCGGGAGGGCGCGCGTGTCACGCCCGCTCCGCGGCGGCGGCAACAGCGCCGCGCCCGCCGCCGCCTGTCGCCGGCACCGTGGCTCGTCCCGGTGACGCCGGACGTTGCACGTCGCCTGCTCGTGATCCAGCGCGAGTGGCAGCGCATCGACCCGAAGTTCCTCGACGACGACGAGCAGCGCTTCTGGGCGACGATCGCCGGCCGGCAGATCCGCTTCGACCAGCGCGCGGATTTTGCCCGCAAGTTCACGGAGGGGCGCGCCGGCAAGGGTGCGCTGGAGACGTTCCTCTCCGTCTGCGCCGCGGAGAACCCGAACCGGCGGCTGCGCCTGACCGCGCTCGCCGACCGCGTCGCGACCCCGGTCGAGCGGGCCGACTTCGACGACCTCGTCACGCTGATCACCCAGGCGCCGCCGTGGGAGAAGGACCGGGCGATCGGGGTTCGCACGCTGCTGCGGGCGGTGGGCGAAGGGAAGGCGAATGCGCCCGATCAGATTCTCGCCCGCTGGACGTGGAAGCTCGCACGCGCCACGCGCAAGATCCAGGATCGCCGGGCCAGCCAGGAGTTCCCCGAGGCGAAGCGGCTGCTCGGTGCCGTCGCGAACTCCCGCGGCCACCGGCACGAGGAGAACGTCGCCCGGCTCGTCCAGGTCGCGAAGGCTCTACCGCTGGCGGTCGGTGCGGCGCTGCTCGCCTCGGCCGAGGGTTACACCCCGCGCGCGAACGGCCTGCTCGACAGCGCCCGGGAGGAGCTCGGCGAGATCCGTGAGCTCGCCACCGTGCTGGCCGACAACCTGCCGGCGCCGAAGGCGCCGGCTCGGAAGTCGCGACGACGGCGGAAGAAGCGTCGGCCCACGGGTCAGCCGGAGCCCGGCCAGCCCGTGACGGAGCAGACCGGGAGCAGCACGCCGGAGGAGCCGTCGCCCGACGGCGACGGGAACCGTCCGGCAGCCACGGAGGCG
>DAIOGR010000170.1:0-5100 GCA_036745155.1 Gaiella sp. | reverse complement strand
CTCGACGACGCGGATCAGGCCGCCCTGCTCGACCACGTAGAGGCGCTTCGCTTCTGCCGCCGGGGCTGTGGCGAACAGGGGCGCGTCGAAGCCGTCGGCAACCTTGACGAGGCGCAGTGCGGAGGATGCGCCGTCCGCGCCCCCGGCCGCGAGCGCGAGCAGTCCTGACAGCGCGACGACGACGGCGAGGGATCGGCGCGGTCTCATGACCCTACGCTAGCCAAACGCCTCACCCCGCCGTTCTCTCGTGGTTCTGTCAGGAGCGACGGCCCAAGCTGGTCGTGCGGCGTATCGGAGGGCGGCAGGACAACGCCTACGCGCGGATCAGCGCGTGACGCAGCTCGTCTTCCTTGCCGGGCTCGAGGATTGCGAGCACCTGGTCGCCCGGCTCCAGGATCGTCGCGCCCACGGCGATCTCCGCCTTGCCGGCGCGCATGACCGAGATCAGCCGGGATCCCTCGGGCAGCTGGAGAGCGGCAACCGGTTTCCCCGCCGACGGGTCGCCGGCGGCGATCTGCACCTCGACGACCTCCAGGCCCTCGCGTCGAAGTTCCAGCAGCCGCACAAGGCCGTGCTCCGGTACCTCGTGCTCGACGAGCCCGAGGATCCCCGAGGTGGCACACACCGTCAGGGTGATCCCGAGCAGGTCGAAGTGCGCCTGGTTGCGCGGGTCATTGACACGCGCGATCACCTTCGCGACCCCGTAGCCCTCACGAGCGATTTGCGAGATCACGAGGTTGTCCTCGTCGTCGCCCGTGACGGCGAGCAGCAGATCCGGCGGGCGCCCGATACCTGCGCGCTCGAGGACGCTGATCTCGGTCGCGTCGCCGAGCATCGCCACGTGGCCGAACTCGGCCTCGAGTCGTTCGAACCGGTCTCGACGCTGTTCGATCAGGGTCACCTCGTGACCGGACTCGAGAAGCGACCGGGTCACGTTGGTGCCCACCTTTCCTCCTCCCGCGAGGATGACGTACATCAGGACGCTCGAGCCGGCTCGAGTGGCGGTGCGTCGCAGGCACGCACGGCCTCGGTGAGGAACGAGATCGCGGTCTGCGTAGGGCAAATCGTCCGGAGGCCGAGCCGTGCATAGAACTCGGCGCGCCTGGGGTCGAGCAGCCGGACGACGACGCAGCCTACGCCGTAGCGCTTCTGCGCCACCTGCCCGACCACGATGTTCGTGTTGTCTCCCGATGTGGCGACGACGACGGCATCGGCTTTGTCGATCCCAGCCCGGCCGAGGATCTCCACGTCCATGCCGTGCCCGACGACGAAGCCTCCTTTCCAGCCGCTTCCGAGCCGTGCCAGTGCTCCCTCTTCCTCGTCCACGGCAGTCACATCCCAGCCCTCTGCGGCCAGCTGGATCGCCACGGCAGAGCCGACCCGCCCGCACCCGATCACAACAGCCTTCACAAGCGGAGCGTAACCGACGCTGACGGCCTCATGATGGCGCCTCCTCGAAGACGCCCTCGGGGAACGCGACCACGAGCACCTCGCAGGGCGCATTGCGAAGGACGTGATCGACCGTCGGTGAGAAGAATCGCGACTGACGCCGCCAGCGGGGCGACGACCCCAACACGATCAGGTCGGCATTGCCCGCTCTCGCCTCGTCCACGATCGCATGACCGATGGAGCGTGCGCGCACGATCCGCGTTTCGACCTTCACACCGTTGTCCTCACCGAGCGCACGCGCCTCGTCGAGTGAGGCAGTTGCACGCTCGGCCACCTTGTCCGGCAACGGCCCCTCCAGCACGAACGCACGCGGGACGCGTACGACGAAGACGGCCTCGATGCTCGCGTCACGCTCCTTCGCCAGCGCGACCGCCGTTGCCAGCATCTCCTCGCCGATGTCGCCGAGCTTCATCGGCACGAGCACCTTGCGGAACTCCGCCCCGGGCGGAAGGGCGTGTGGATCGATGTCGGCGAGCAGGCCCTGCTTGGCGTTCACACGCACGAGCAGATACACGGCCAGCCCGACGACGAGCCAGGCGGGGCCTGCATAGCGGGCTCCCGGGTGCGTGATCATCGAGAGCAGCCAGACGCCGAATGTGAGCGGGGCGCCGATCAGCGCGGGCAGAGGAACCACGACGCCGCGGATGCGAATACCCGGGCGGGCCAGGAAGGGGCGGGTGAGATTCGGCTCGGTGTACCGGAGCTTGATCACGGCGAGCTGGGCCGCCGTGAAGGCGAGCAGGACGCCGAACGAGTACACGCTCGCCAGGAACGCGGTGTCGTCTCCTGCAAAGACAGCCGTCGCCACCACGATCGCGATCGCGATCGCGCCCGTCGCAAGGATCGCCTCCTGCGACACGAGCGTCCGCCGCTCGAGGCGGCCGAACTCACGCGGCAGCATCCCGTGCTCGCCCATCGAGTGCGCGAGCCGCGTGCAGCCGGAGATGGCGGTGGTGGCCGCAGCGAAGAGGAGAAGCGCACCCGAGATCCCGACCACGACACGAAGCACGTCGACGACCGACGCCGGCAACTCCCCGTCGAAGGCGGTGACGATGCCGACGATCGGCGCCTGCAACCACTCCTCACCCAGGGCCGTCGATCCGTCCTCGGCCGGGAACGCCGTGATGCCCACGACCGAGATCAGCACGGTCACGATCACGACGAGCCCGATCGCAGAGAACAGTGACCGCGGCAGCGCACGTCCCGGCTCACGCGTCTCCTCCGCGAGGTTGGCCACCGTCTCGAGACCGGTGTACGCCAGCATCGCGAGCGGGAGCGCAAACGCGAGATCCTTCCAGCCCTGACCTGTGGCGAAGTCGAGGCCGTCCGTCAGTGTGTCGGTCGAGTACAGGAGCGCGAACCCGAGGATCACGAGCACGGCTTGAACGGCCAGATCGAGCACTGCGAGAGCGAGAGCGGCTCGATGGATCTGCGAGTGGCGAACGAGCCGGACGACGACGATGCCGGCGATCACCGCGACGGCGACGACGACGTCCCACGGGCTCTCCTGCAGCGACGGCGCGTCCAGTGCGGCGGAGATGTAGTGCGGAATGAACAGCGCAGACAGCGCGATCACGATGAGATAGTCCAGGAACAGCACCCAGCCGGTGCCGAACCCCCACAGGTCGTTGAACGCGCGGCGGGTGAAGGTGGCGGCCCCACCCGTTTCGGGAATCGCCGCCGTCCCCTCGGCGTAGGACAGGGAGACGACGAGGAAGAGCGCGCCCGTCAGCAACAGGACGACGGGCGTGAGCCCGAGGGCCTGCGCCGCCACGATGCCGAGCGCGAAGTAGATCGACGAGCCGATCTCGTCGTAGGCGACGGCGAAGAGCGACGGCGCGTCGAGAACGCGCTCGAAGCCCCGGACCTTACGTGCCACGCCTGCGCTCCAGCTGGAAGCGTGCGACGCCGAGCACGACGAAGAGGCCGCCCACGACGAAGCCGACCACGCCGCCGCCGTGGAGAGCGGTCACGACGAGCAGGGTGACCCCGAGCACCACGAACACCACCGAGAAGGCGTACACCGCGCGCCGATACCAGATCATGCGGCTTCCTCGTCCGGCGAAGCCGTCACCATCACGCGGCACGGAGCGTGTCTCAGCACGTAGTCGACGGTACGTCCGAACACCGCCCGCTGTGCGCTCGTCAGCGCCTTCCGCGGCGATCCGATCACGATGATCTCGGTTCCACGGCGCTCCGCCTCGTCCACGATCGCAGGCCCGGCACTCCGGGCGCGCACGAGGCGGTCGAGCACGCGGACGCCATACGAGTCGCCGATGGCGACAGCCTCGTCGAGCTCCCCGTTGGCCGCCTCCTCGAGCTCGGGCAGTGGAGCGTCGAGCGGCATGTCGAGCGGTACCTCGACCGCGTTGAACGCGACGATGCGGGCGCCGCGTTCGACGGCGAGACTGCACGCGACGTCGAGTGCGTCGTCGGAGGGCTGGCCCGGGACGATCGGCACGAGGATGCGGCGGTACTGGAGGGCGAGAGCCGCCCCGTAGGCGGGCGGCGCCTTCACCGTTGCCCGCAGCGGCGCCTTCACCCAGCGGCGGCGATAGACGGTGTAGACGGCGAACCCGACGATGATCCAGCCGAGCCCGACCCAGCGCGTGAGCGGGTTCTGCACGAGGATGACGAGGAACGAGGCGCCCGTCGCGATCCCGCCGAAGATCGCGAACAGCGGCCAGTCGACGCCGCCGACCCGCAGGTTCGGCTTCGCCCTGTAGGTCGTCTCGGGGTCGGGCGTGCGGCGGAGCCACACCATCGACGCGTGCGCGACCGTGAAGGACAGCGTGGCGCCGAGGGCGTACAGCGTGCCGACGAAGTTCACGTCCCCGGGCAGGAGGATCAGGATCGGCGCAATGCCCGCGAAGATGATGAGCGACAGGTACGGCGTCTTGAGCACCGGGTGGAGGCGCCGGAAGACCTCCGGGATCTGCCGGTAGCTCGCCATCGAGTACGTGATGCGTGAGGCGCCGATGATGCCGGCGTTCGTCGCGATGAACAGGATCGTGGCGGCCAGAATGCCGACATAGATCTCCAGGGCGGACAGCAGCCCTCCCTCGATGCCGAGGTTGTCGACGACGCCGAGGATGGGATCGTTGGCGTACCCCCCCTCCTCCGGCGGCAGCGCCAACAGGGTCGTCAGCCGGCCGTCGATCATCTTCACCGGCAGCGCGGAGAGCGCGATCAGGGGCAGCGTGAAGTAGATCGCGAACACGGCCGCCGCGACCAGCTTGTACGCGTTGGGGACGCTGCGCTCGGGCTGGCGTGCCTCCTCGGCGAGGTTCGAGACGGTCTCGACACCGGTGTAGGCGAGCATGGCGACAGGCACCGCGATCGCGAGGTTCGACCACGTCGGCGCCACACCCCAGTAGATGTTGTCGACCAGGATCGTCGGGCTGAAGACGAGCGCGAAGCCCAGGATGACGAGCAGCACCTGCGTGGCGAAGTCGATCACCGCGAGGATGATCGAGAGCCTGGCCGCCTCCTGCACCCCGACGATGTTGAGGCCGACGAGGACGACGATCACGACGGCGCCACCGACGATATCCCAGGGGTTCGTCCGCAGCGGCTCCCAGAAGATCGAGAGGTAGTGCGGCACGAAGAACGCCGAGGTCGCAATGGTGACGATGTACACCAGCATCTGCG
>DAIOGR010000169.1:0-5141 GCA_036745155.1 Gaiella sp. | reverse complement strand
ACGACGTCCACGGCACCGACTACTGCATCGGCTTCTCGACCGCGATCACCCGCGGCGTCCAGTTCATTCACAACCTGCGCACCAGCACCGGCTCGCACGAGCGGATCGCAGTGATCGAGCTCTTCGGCCGCTACAGCGGCGAGACGTCGCTGATCACCGCGTACCTCGCGGGCGTCGACCGCGCCGTCATCTCCGAGATCCCGTTCGACATCGACAGGCTCGGCCAGCTGCTCGTCGCGGACAAGCGGTCGAACCCCTCCAACTACGCCATGGTCACCGTGTCGGAAGGCGCGACGCTCGCAGGCGGCGAGATGGTGCTGTCCGGCGAGGAGGACGCCTACGGGCACCGCAAGCTGGGAGGCATCGGCGAGCTCACGAGCGCGCTGATCAAGGAGCGCACCGGCGAGGACATCATCTACCAGCAGCTCGGGTACCTGATGCGCTCGGGCAGCCCCGACTCGCTCGACCTGATGGTCGCGACGAACTACGCGGTGATGGCCGCCGATCTCGCGCTGGAGGGGGCATCGGGGCGCATGGTCGCGCTGCGCAGCGGCACCTACACGTCCGTGCCGATCAACGCCACCCGCGAGGGCGTGCGACGGGTCGACGTGGACGAGCTCTACGACGTCGAGCAATACCGCCCCAAGGTGCGCCACGTCGCCGGGAAGCCGATGTTCCTGTATTGAGCGCGAGGCGCGCCTCCCCCCTGCGACGGATAGCCTCGCTCCTACGATGTCCTCGCCCATGGTCATAGGGGTCCTCACCGCCGGCGGCGACTGCCCCGGGCTCAACGCCGTCACCCGTGCGGTCGTGGGCCGGGCGATCGTGACGCACGACATGGAGGTCGTCGGCGTCCTCAACGGCTGGGACGGACTCATGGACGGCCACGTGCGCCCGCTCGGACGCGACGACGTCCGCGGCATTCTGCAGCGCGGCGGCACCATCCTCGGCACTTCCCGCCGCGACCCGTACGTGCACGGCGACGGCTACGAGAGCGTGCGGCGCACGGTCGAGGCGAACGGCATCGACGCCGTCGTCGTGATCGGCGGCGACGGCACGCTGCGAACCGCGCTCGCCCTCCACGGCGAGGGCCTCAACGTGGTGGGCGTTCCGAAGACGATCGACAACGACATCGCGGGCACCGACATGACGTTCGGATTCGACACCGCCGTCTCGATCGCGACGGAGGCGCTCGACCGCATCTCCACGACCGCGGAGTCGCACAACCGGATCATGGTCGTCGAGGTGATGGGGCGCACGAAAGGCTGGATCGCCACGTACGCAGGGATCGCCTCCGGCGCGGACGCGATCCTCGTGCCTGAGCTGGACACGGACCTGAACCGGGTTGCCGAGACGATCCGAGCCCGCCACCGGCGCGGCCGCACGTACTCGATCGTCGTCGTCGCGGAAGGCTGCAAGGCGCCCGGCGGGGACGAGGTCAGCGCCGGCATCGACGCGTTCGGGTTCGAGCGGCTCGGGGGGGTCGGCTACCGCTTCGGCGAGGAGCTCGAGCGGTTGACCGGGTTCGAGACCCGCGTGACCGTGCTCGGTCACCTGCAGCGCGGCGGGACGCCGACCGCGTTCGACCGCGTCCTGGCAACGCGCTTCGGCGTCACCGCCGCCGACCTCGCCGCCGCCGGGCGGTTTGGCGAGATGGCGGCGCTGCGCGGGCAGCACGTCGTCGGCGTCCCGCTTGCCGAAGCGTGCGCCGAGGTACGCAGCGTCGACCCGGCGCTGCTCGACGTGGCGCAGACGTTCTTCGGGTAGAGGCACGCGATGGCTCTCCCGAGGCTGGTCGCGATCGACCTCGACGGCACGCTGCTGCGCTCCGACCGCACCGTTTCCGACCGCTCGCGAGCCGCGATCGCGGCGATTCGGTCGGCCGGGGCCGAGGTGGTGCTGGCCACAGCCCGCTCACCCCGCAGCGCGAGGGAGCTGGCGTCGGACGCCGGCATCGACGGCCTGGCGATCTGTGCCAACGGCGCCATCGTCTACGACCTCGACGCCGGGCAGATCGTCGCGCATACGCCGCTGCCGGCGGCGACCGCCCACCGGCTCGTGCGAGGGCTGCGCGAACGGTTCTCGGGGATCGTGTTCGGCTGGGAGTACGAGCTCCGCTTCGGCAGCGAGCCGGCGTACGAGGCGCTGCGAAACCCGGACTGGTGGCCGCGGCCGGAGGGCTCCTACCCGCCCTGCGACCCGCTCGAGTGGACGCAGCCGCTGACGAAGCTGCTGGCCCGGCTCCCGTCGGCGGACCTCGAGCACCTCCTGGCGGCGGCGGCCGAGGTCGCCGGGCCGGACGCGTCCACGACGCTTGCGGGCGACGCGTTCGTGGAATTGGCCGCGCCGGGAGTCGCGAAGGAGGTCGCACTCGCCCGGCTTGGGGCCGACCGCGGCATCACGGCTGCAGAGGTGGTCGCGTTCGGCGATCACGTCACGGACGCCGGCATGCTGGCGTGGGCTGGGCGCGGCGTCGCCGTGGCGAACGCGCACGCCGCGGCGCTCGCGGCAGCAGACGAGACCACGGCGTCGAACGACGACGACGGGGTCGCGCTCGTGCTCGAGCGGCTGCTCGCCTCCGCGCGCCGTCGTCAGCCACTCAGCCGGTAGACGCGCACCCACGGCCCGGCCAGCCCCCGCTCGGACGGCAGGACGACGTAGGCCGGACGCATGCCGTGCCCCAGTTCCTCGTAGAACGCCGCCTCGCGCGGGTAGCGGTCGGGAGCGGCGAGCACCCGGTCGGTGACGGCTCCGGAGACCAGCACCCAGCCGACGCCGGCGCGGCGCAGCGCTGCGACGTCCCGCCGCGGGTCGGAGGGGCGCCCCGGGCCGGGCAGCTCGAGCCTGATCACGTCGCGGCCCGTGAGCGGGAGTGTCGATGGGTCGGCGGCGATGCGGTCGCCGGCGGGGACGTGCTCACGGATCCACGCGTCTGCCCGTAGCCGCGTGTCGGTGCGGGTGAGCTCGCGGGCATCGCCGACCGACCATGCGAGCGGGACGACGAGCAGGGCGAGCGCCACCGGGACGGCGGCGCGGATGCTCCCCGCAAGCACGGCGAGCACGGGCACGAGCGGGAGCGTGTAGCGGTCGAAATGCGCCTGCTGCGGCATCAGGTAGAGCCAGTACGCGCCCAGGAAGGAGAGCAGGACGAGGTCGGCGCGGCTCCGCCGGGCGAGCGCGAGCCCAGCGCACACGAGGGCGAGCACGAGGACCGGGCCAAGGGAGCCCCAGAGGCGCTCGAGGAAGGCGAACGGTGTGGCCGGGTCGTCCTCGAACCCCAGCCAGCCGGCCCGGGCGAGACGTTGCACGCGGGAGATGTCTCCCCAGGCGGCGCCGGCGTGGAGCAGCACGAACGGGCTCGTCAACGCGAACGCCGCCATCGCGACGCCCCCCGCCCGCGCGAGCCGTCGCCAGGCGCCCGAGCCGGCCACGAGCACGGGTACCGCGGCGATCGCGCCCGGGTATTTCGCCGACGCTGCGAGGCCGACGGCGAGGCCCGCCCATTCGAGCCGGTCCCCCAGCGCGAGAGCAACGGCGCACGTGATCCCGAGGGTCAGCAGCACGTCGGTGACCGCGAGGCGCGAGTAGGCCACATGTGTCGTTGCGACTGCGACTGCGGCGGCGCCCACGAGCGCGGCGCCGGTGCCGTACGCGCGCTTACCGAGCCACCAGGCCGCCGCCACCCCGCCCAGGCCGACGACGAGCGCAACGGCACGTGCGACACCGTAGGAGGGCTCCGCGACGAAGCCCTGGGCCGGCGCCAGCATCGCCATCAAGAGCGACGGGTAGTCGTACCAGCCGGGATCGAGCCGCCCGTCGTGCACCATCGCGAACGCTCGGGGGACGATATTGCCCTCGTCTGGGTTGAGCAGGGGGTACGGCAGCCCGTAGCGGATCCCGACGAGGCGCAGCCCGGCGGCGAGCAATAGGATCGCCGCGAGGGCGATCCTTCCAGGGCTCATCGCAGGATCAGACCTCGGGCAGCACGTCACCCACGAGCAGCCCGACGTCGCCGCCGGTGACGAGCACGGCGTCGACGCCCGCCCGTTCCAGCTCCAGCACCTCGTCGCGGCTCGCCGACGCGAGCTCTGCGATCGCGAGCTTGCCCGCCGGCACGTCGGGGAGCAGCTCGAGCAGCCGGTCGAGATGTCCCTGGCCGGCGTCGGCATCCTCGGCCGAGAGCAGCAGGATCTCGGGGTCGACGCTCTCGAGCACCTCTTCGAGCTCGTCCTCGTCACGGACACGCAGCACGCACTCGAGCCCGAGCCCGTGTGCCTCCTCGACGGCGGCGCCAAGCCGGTCGCCGAGCTCGGCGTCGATCACGACGGCGTCGGCGTCGTTCGCCTGCTCCAGGGCGCCGAGCCACAGGAGCGGCAGCCCGCTGGCCTCACGGAGCCCGTCGACCGGCTGCCGGGCGACGATGCCCTTCGCTCCCTGCTCGCCGGCCGTGCGAGCGCTCGCACCGTCGCGGACCTCGACGAGGACGGAGATCCCGTCGCCCTCGGAGATGGCCTGGCTGAGACGTCGCGAGCCGGTCACGGAAGGGGATGGTACTCGGCCTGGGCGCTCGCGGTCTCGCATGTCCCCTGCGCGCGCCTCCGGCCCGCCGAATAGGCTGGCGCGCCATGGGCGAGCCCGTCAAGCGCGTCTGCCTGCTCGGGGCGGAGTCCACCGGCAAGACGACGCTCGCGCGCTCCCTGGCCGAGGCGTACGGCACGTCGTGGAATCCCGAGTACGGGCGGCCCTACACGGAGATCGGGCGGCGGCGAGGCGAGCCGTGGACGAGCTGGGAGTTCACCCACATTGCACGCGTGCAGTGCTGGTACGAGGACTTCCTCGCCGGGTCCTGCGACCGGGTGCTCTTCTGCGACACGGACGCGTTCACGACGGCTGTGTTCCACGAGGTGTACCTGGGCAGGCCCGCACAGGACTTCGACGAGCTCGTGGCGAGACGCTACGACGCCTACCTCGTCTGCGGGCTCGATGTCCCGTTCGCCCACGACGGCGTCCGCGAGTTCGAGGAGAAGCGCCGCGCCATGCACGAGCGCTACCTCGAGCACGCCCGGCGCAGCGGCTCTCCGTGGGCCCTCGTCGAGGGCCTGCTCCCGGTGCGCGTGGAGACGGCGCGCGCCCTCGTCGAC
>DAIOGR010000168.1:0-5142 GCA_036745155.1 Gaiella sp. | reverse complement strand
ATGTTGTCGGCGATCGTGCCGCTGAACAGGAACGGGTCCTGCAGCACGACGCCGAGCTGGCGCCGGTACGTGCGCAGCTGCACGTCGCGTAGGTCGGTTCCGTCGACGCGCACCGCGCCCTCGAGCGGGTCGTAGAAGCGTGCGATCAGCTTCGCAGTCGTGGACTTGCCGCCGCCCGACTCGCCGACGAGCGCGATGCAGCCACCTTCCGCGACGTCGACCGAGATGCCGTGGAGGACCGGCTCGTCGCCGTAGGCGAAGACGACGCCGTCCAGCTCCAGGTGGCCGTCGATGCGGCCGATCGGGCGCGCGCCCGGCCGGTCGGTGATGTCCTGCTCGGCGTCGAGGACGGTCGAGATCTTGTTCATCGCGGCGGTGGCCGCCTGGACCTGACCGTAGAGCTCGGAGAGCTCCTGCAGGGGCTGGAAGACGAGCTGCAGCATGCCGACGGCGGCGATCAGCGTGCCGATCTTCAGCGAGCCGCCGTCGATCAGCTTCGCGCCCGCGAACAGGACGGCCACCGTCGCGACGACGCCGAGGAACTCGATCGCAGGGAAGAAGAAGGAGGACAGCTTCTGCGCGTACACGTTGGCCCGGCGGTTGTCCTCGTTCAGGGACTCGAACTCCTGCTGGAACGCCCTCTCGCGGTTGAACGCCTGCACGACCGCCATTCCCGAGACCGACTCGGCGAGCTGGGCGGTGACGGCGGCGATCCGCGTGCGCACCTCCCCGAAAGCTGCGTGCGAGGTGTGCTGGAACCACCGCGTCACGACGATCCCGGGCGGCAGCACGAGCAGTGCCACGAGCCCGAGCCGCCAGTCCAGCAGGAACAGGCCGCCGACGGCGGCGACGAGGGTGAGCGTGTTGACGACGAGCGTCGTCAGGCCCTGGTTGAGCACGTCGGAGAGCGCGTCCACGTCGCTTGTCAGGCGCGCGATGATCCAGCCTGCCTTCTGCTGCGAGAAGTAGCGCAGCGAGAGCGACGTGAGGTGCTCGAAGAGGTCGCGGCGGAGCTCGAGCACGATTCGCTGGCCGATGCCCGCCAGCATCAGCCACGTGGTCGTCCCGAGGATCCAGGCGCCCACCCCGATCGCCACGTAGGCGACGACGTCGAGCACCAGGCGCTCCTCGTCGCTCGCGCGGATGCCGTTGTCGATCGCGTCGCCCACGATCGTCCAGCCGGCGACCGGCGCCGCGGCCGCGACCGCGGCGAGCAGCATCACGACGACGAGCCGCAGGTGGCGGCCTTCGGTGTAGCGCCACAGGCGCGACAGGCCGGTGCGTGCGGCGTTACGCGGCAAGTGCCTCGTCTCCGAAGAGGGCGGCGAAGTGGCCGCCGCGGCGGATCAGGTCCTCCGGCAGGCCGTCCTCGATGATGCGGCCGTCGCGGATCACGACGGCGCGGTCGGCGACGAGCACCGTCGAGAGGCGCTGCCCCGAGATCAGCACCGTCCGGCCTGCGACGGCGGGCCGGAGGTTCTCGACGAGATGGCGCTCGGTCTCGGTGTCGACGGCGGACATCGGGTCGTCGAGGACGATCACGCGGGCGCCGGCGATGAGCGCCCGGGCGAGCGCGACCCGCTGGCGCTGGCCGCCCGAGAGGTTGACGCCGCGCTCGCCGATCAGCGTGTCGTACCCGTCGGGCAGGCCGTCGACGAAGGTGGTGACGCCTGCGGCCTCGCAGGCGTCGAGCACTTCCGACCAGTCGGCGTCGGGGCGGGCGGCGAGCAGGTTGTCGCGGAGGGGCACCGAGAAGAGGACCGCCTTCTGGGTCACGATCGCGACGGAGCGGCGCAGCTCCGAGAGCGCCACGTCGCGCGCGTCGGCGCCCCCGAGCAGCACGCGCCCGCCGGTGGGGTCGTAGAAGCGCGGGATCAGGTTGAGCAGCGATGTCTTGCCCGAGCCGGTGGAGCCGCACACCGCCACGATCTCGCCGGGGGAGACGCGCAGGTCGACGCCGGAGAGCACCTCGGCGCCCGTCTGGTAGCTGAACTTCACGTTCTCGAGAGTGACGGTCAGGGGCCCGGCGGGCAGCGGCTGGGGCTGCGAGCGCTCCGGCAGCGACTCGATGCCGTCGAGCCAGGCGAAGCTTCGGGAGGCCGCTGCCGTCGCGCGCTGGCCCAGGTTGATGATCCAGCCGAGTGCCTCGAGCGGCCAGACGAGCTGGAGCAGCAGCGTGATGAAGAGCGTGAACTGGCCCACGGTGAGATTGCCTGCGATTGCGTCGCGTCCGCCGAAGAAGAGAACGGCGGCGATGCCGAGTGTGGGCAGGAAGATGAGTCCGGGCAGGAACCGCGCCTCCACCGACGCCTCCCGCATCGTCTCGTGGCGCACCGCCTCGGCACGCTCGTGGAAGCGGTCGCGGACGTCGTCCTCGCGCCCGAATGCCTGCACCATCTCGATCCCCACGACGGCCTCGTCGGACGCCTCCGTGAGGTGGCCCTTCTTCTCCTGGACCTTCCGCGAGATGGGAAACACGCGTCGGGCGAAGATGTACGTGAGGATCGCGATCGGCGGCATCGACAGAGCGGCGTAGAGCGCGAGTCGCGCGTTCACGGTCGTCAGCACGATGCCTGCGCCGACGAGCATCATCACGCTCTGCAGCGCCTGCACGACACCCCAGCCGATGAAGTACCGGACCGGGTAGATGTCGTTCGTCGCGCGTGAGATCACCTCGCCCGTCGCGTGCCGGTCGTAGAAGGCGCGCGGGTAGCGCAGGTAGGCGTCGTAGAGCATGCTGCGCAGCTGCGCCTCGACGGCGATCCCGATCCGCGCTGTCGCGTAGCGACGGGTGAAGTTGACGGCGAAGCGCAGCGCCGCGATCACGACGATGGCGGCGAGGAACGGCACGAGCAGGCTCGTGTCGCCGCCGTCGATCGCCTTGTCGATCGTGCGCTGGATCAGGATCGGGATGGCGAGCGACAGCCCCGTGAACACGAGCGCGCAACTGAGCCCGTAGACGACCAGCCGCCACTGGGCCCGCCAGAGCGGGTAGAGGTGGCGCAGCGTCGGCCAGAGGGTCAGGGCGGGCGGGTCGACGGGGCTCACGTCGGGTCGGTGCTCCTGGCTGCGCGCTGCCGCGCGCTGGACTGCGGGACGAAGAGGCCGCCACGGCCATGGGGCCGGCGGCGTACCGGCCGGAGCGTCACCTCCAGGCGGGCTGACGGGAAACACTAGCAGGCGGCACGGCCGTGACATCGTCATGAAGCGATATGATGCTTGACAGACATCAAAATGATGTCATACTTGCGGCATGGATCTCTCCCCCCACGTCCTCGCGATCCAGGCGGACCTGGCTGCGGCAGCCGCGCTCGGTGGGGACGAGGCGGCCGAGGCCGGACGCCGCCTCTCGGCGGCGCTCGACTCGTCGTTGCAGCTGCGCCTGCTGGACGTGCTCACGGAGGCGTCCCTGGCGCTCAACGCGCAGTTGAGCTCGGGGCACGTCGAGGTGCGCCTGGCGGGACGCGATCCGGAGCTCGTGCTCGTCGAGGAGCAGCGGGACGCAGGCGAGCCGCAGCCGTTCCCGGGTGACGACCCGAGCGCACGCATCACGCTGCGGCTGCCGGAGGGCCTCAAGCTGCAGGTCGAGGCCGCGGCCGCCCGTGAGGGCGTCTCCACGAACACCTGGGTCGTCCGTGCGCTCGCGCGGGCGCTCGAGCCGCGCGCGTCCCGCGTGCGCGGCGCCCATCGCTTGCAGGGCTTCGCCCAGAGCTGACTACCAGGAGGTTGGTACCCATGTCCATGCACGCCACACCGTTCGGTCACGTCGAGCTCGCACACCACGATCCACCACGTCGCCGGCCATCGGGCCGCCGCGGAGACGGCAGCCGCGTTCGCAGGCTGCTGAGCCGGCCCGACGGCGGTCGTCGCAGGGAGGCGTGATGCCACGCTTCGAGACGACGGGAGCGGTGCGGCTGCGCATCGCGATCGAGGCAGGCGAGGTCTCGCTCGAGACCGGCGAGACCCCCGAGGTCGTAGTGGACGTGCTGCCCTTGCGGGACGACAGGGCGTCGCGCGAGGCTGCGGCCGAGACCCGTGTCGAGCTCCGCGCCCTCGACGACGGGCACGAGGTCGCCGTCGAGGTGCCCAAGCGCTGGGGCTTCCCGCAAGGGCGCGAGGTGAGCATCGCGCTCCGGGTTCGCTGCCCCCACGGCACCGATCTCGAGCTGACCACCGCGGCCGCGAGTCTCGACGCGCGCGGGCGGCTCGGTGCGGTACGCACGAAGTCGGCGTCGGGAGGTGTGGTGCTGCCGCTCGTAGGGAGGCTGGACGCCGGCACGGCAAGCGGCGACGTGACCGCGATCGAGGTGCTCGGCGCCGCGAACGTGAAGACGGCTTCCGGCGACGTCGAGGTGCGGCGCGTCTGCGGCGATCTGAACGTCGGGCTCGTCTCGGGGGATCTCACCGTCGGCGAGGCTCTCGCTGCGGTCGTCGTCAGCACGGTGTCGGGCGATGTCCGCGTCGGCGCTGCCGGAGGAGGGGACGTCGACGTGAAGTCGGTCTCCGGCGACGTCGAGATCGGGATGCGCCCGGGATTGCGGCTGTGGATCGACGCGAGCTCGTTGAGCGGCACGACGACCTCGGAGCTCGATGTCACCGACGCGGCCCCGGCCGACGACGCTCGGGTCGTGCAGGTGCGGGCCAGGTCGGTGTCCGGCGACCTGCGCATCCGTCGCGCCTCGTCTGCGATTCCGGCCTGAGCTCAGGCCGCGCCGTCGCCGGCCAGCTCCTCGGCCAGCAGCCCGAGCGCGAAGCACTGCCACGCGAGATCCGGGTCGCGCTGCAGGAGCCGCAGTGCCTCGCCCGCCCCCTGCAGGCCTTCGGCGGCTGCGGCCAGGGAGGCCAGGCCGGCCCTGAGCTCGGCACGGGCCGCCGGTGCATCGAGGTCGGCGGCCAGCCCCGTCACGGCCCTGCCGTACAGCTCCAGGCCCCTGCGCGGGTCACCGCCCGTGGCGAGCAGGAGCGCCGACCGGCGGAGCGCGGCGTTCAGCTCGCCTTCGTCGAGGGTGACCTCCTGCCCGGCGAGGAAGCAGAGGAGCGTCCATTGCTCCTGAGGCTCCGCCCGCTCGACCGAGCGAATCCAGTCACGTACGTCGCTCCTCGCCACGCCGGGGAGCGTACGCGCCGGCTGCGCGGTCTCGT
>DAIOGR010000167.1:0-5186 GCA_036745155.1 Gaiella sp. | reverse complement strand
AAGCTGCTCGTGGCCGAGCACGGCAAGGTGCTGTCGGACGCGATGGGCGAGGTCACGCGCGGCCTCGAGGTGATCGAGTTCGCGTGCGGTATCCCCACGCTGCTCAAGGGCGAGTTCTCCGAGCAGGCCTCGACCGGCGTGGACGTCTACTCGATTCGCCAGCCTGTAGGCGTCGTCGCGGGGATCACACCCTTCAACTTCCCGGCCATGGTGCCCATGTGGATGTGGGCGCCCGCGCTCGCGTGCGGCAACACGTTCGTGCTGAAGCCCTCGGAGAAGGATCCGTCCGCCTCGATGTTCACGGCGCAGCTGCTGCACGAGGCCGGGGTGCCCGACGGTGTCTTCAACGTCGTGCACGGCGACAAGGTCGCAGTCGATGCGCTGCTCGAGCACCCCGATGTGGCGGCGCTTTCATTCGTCGGCTCGACGCCGATCGCACGCTACATCTACGAGACGGGGACGAAGCACGGGAAGCGGGTGCAGGCGCTCGGCGGCGCCAAGAACCACATGATCGTGCTGCCGGACGCCGACATCGACATGGCTGCAGACGCTGCGGTGAGCGCCGCGTACGGCTCCGCCGGCGAGCGCTGCATGGCGGTGTCCGTCGTCGTGGCCGTCGGCGGTGTCGGCGACGAGCTGGTGGCCGCGATCAAGGAGCGGCTGCCCAAGGTGAAGGTCGGTGACGGCATGGATCCGGCGTCGGAGATGGGCCCACTCGTGACGCAGGCCCACCGCGACAAGGTGGCGTCGTATCTGGACTCCGGAGCGCAGCAGGGCGCCGAGGTGCTCGCCGACGGGCGCGAGACGGCGCCCGAGGGCGAAGGCTTCTTCCTCGGGGTGTCCTTGCTCGACAACGTCACCACCGAGATGGACGCCTACCGGGACGAGATCTTCGGGCCGGTGCTCGGCGTGATGCGCGTCGCCACCTACGACGAGGCGCTGAAGCTGATCAACGACAACCCGTACGGGAACGGCACCGCCATCTTCACCCGGGACGGAGGCGTCGCGCGCCAGTTCCAGTTCGATGTCAACGCCGGCATGGTCGGCATCAACGTGCCGATCCCGGTGCCGGTCGCCTACTACTCCTTCGGCGGCTGGAAAGCCTCTCTCTTCGGCGACAGCCACATCTACGGGCCTGAGGGCATCCACTTCTACACCCGCGGCAAGGTCGTCACCAGCCGCTGGCCCGACCCTGCCACGAGCAAGGTCGACCTCGGCTTCCCGCAGACGCGCTGACGGACGAGAACGCGAAGTGACGGTCGGGGCGACCTGCGGCGCCGCCCCGGCCGTCGCTTCGCGCCGCGCGGCCGCATTTCGATCGCCCTGATCTTGCGACGGGAGCACCCTCTGGCAGGTCTTGTTGGCATGTCGGCCGTGGTCCGGTTACCTTCTGACCATGTCGTCTCAACGGGCCGCCGCCGAAGGAGCGCCACAGGCGGGCGCCGACCAGCTGCAGCCGGAGTCGATCACGAGCGAGAGCTTGCCTGTTGCGATGCGCGGCTACGACCGCGAGCGGGTCGACCGGCTGCTCTCGCGTGTTTCCGAGGCCTACCTGCAACTGTGGCGGCAGCGTGACGCTCTGCGGGAGCGCCTGGCGACGCTCGAGACGGACGTCGAGGCGGCGGAGGGGGAGGCGCGAGTCAGCGCCAAGTCGGTGGCGGAGCTCGTGCACCGGGTCTCCACCGCCGAGAACGAGCTTGCCGAGACGCGGGCTGCGCGTGACGAGCTGACCGAGCGGCTCCAGCGCGTGGAAGCCGAGCGCAGGCAGGCGGTCGGTGAATTGCGTGGGACAGCGGAGCGCGCAGCTCAGCTCGAGAAGCGTGTGCAGGCATTCGAAGAGGCTCTTCACAACCGCCCGCAGATCGTGACCGACGGGTCGAGTGTTTCTCCCCCGACTCCTGGTCCTGCCGGGGCGATTGTCTCCTCGTCGGCTGCTTCGGAGACGGAGGCGGCCCGGCTGCTGATCGCTGCGGCGCGTGCTTCCGATGAGCTTCGAGAGGCGGCGCGGGCGCAGGCGCGGAACGCGATGAAGAAGGTGCGGCAACGAGCCGCAGCCGTCTCGGCCGAGACGGAGCGTGAGCGGATCGTTCTCGGCGAGGCACAGGAGCGCCGCCGCCGCGCGGAACGCGAGGCGGAGGAGTTGCTCGCCCAGGCACGGGCCGAAGCCGAGCGTGTCGCGGCCGCGCTCGATGAGGAGCGTGAGCGGGTGCGGGCGCTGCTGACGGACGCGCTCTCTTCGCTCGATCAGGATTCCTCGGGGTCCCCGGAGGGTCTCGTGGCTGACCTCTCGTCGCGTCTCCGGGAGAGCGGCGCACCGGACTCGGTCGACGCGTCCGTCCAGGCCCTCGAGCCGCACGCGTAGCGCCCCCGCGCTCCCATCGCTCTCTGCCCGCCCTCTGCGGCGACCCCCCGCGTGCGCGCCCCGCCGACGGGTGTCTCCCCCAGGGTGTCTCCCGGAGGGAGACACCCTTTGTGCTGAGAGTGCAACTTGTTGTCCACATTGGCAAGATCGAGGCGGTTTTTCGGGTAGGCTCGGTGGCGAGATGCCGCACGTTGCCCGCACCTGGCCGCCGACCGATCTGCATCACGTCACGGCGCGTGGGAACGGCGGCGGCCTCGTGTTCCTCAGCGCTGCCGATCGGGAGGTGTTCCTCGACCTCTTCGACGACGTCGTCGCAGCCCGCGCGTGGGACGTGTACGCGTGGTGCCTGCTCGGCAATCACATCCACATTGTCGTCCGCGCCGAGCCGGCGGCCTTGGCGAAGGGCATGCAGCGGCTGAAGGGCGTCTACGCCATGCGCTTCCACGGCCGCCACCATACGAACGGGCACCTGTTCAAGCGCCCGTATCACTCGAGGCCGCTCGTCACCACCGAGCACCTGCACCGAGGCTGCGGGTACACGCTCCGCAACCCCGTTCGGCACGGCCTCGCCGATCGTGCCGAGGAGTGGGAGTGGAGCAGCTTCCGTGCGGTCGCCGGCCTCGCACCGCCACCGCGGCCACACCTCGGGTGCGAGCCGTTCGTGCAGCTGCTCGGCCTGCGAGAGACGGCCGAGCGGCTGGCGGTGATGCGCGCCTACGTCCGCGACCGGCCGCCCAGTACCGGCCACCCACCGCGCGGACATGCGGGCGATCGGCAGGGGAGGGAGGAGGCGCGCGCCCTCCAGGGCCGTGGGCTGAGCGCTGCCGCCGTCGTCGGCTGAGTGACCATCGCCGCCGGAGCGCGTCGCACCGGGTGCGATGATCGCCGTGTGACCGTCCTCGTCGAGGGCTTCGAGCCCGACCAGATCGAGCTCGCGCGTCATCTCGCCCGTGCAGGAAAGAGTGTGCGGCTCGCAGCCGCGGGACCCGCCCCGCCGGAGGCGCTCAGCCTTGCCGCGCCGTCGCATCGCGTGTCGGTCGAGCCGTACTCCGACCTCGACGTCGACCCGGGCCCCGCCGACATCGCCTACCTGGACGTTTGGACGCCAGACGTGGCACCGAGGGTGCGGAAGCTTCGGGCGCGGGGAACACGTGTGACCAGCCTCGGCGATCTCGTGCTCGAACGCGCGCAGGGCGTCACGGTCGGTGTGACCGGCACCGCGGGGAAGACGACCGCCACGAGCATCGCCGTCCAGGTGCTCCGCGCGGCGGGCATCTCTACCGACGCGAGCACGACCGGGCGGCTCGGCAACGTGTGGCCGACGGCGGAGCTGCTCGACCGGCCCGACCCTGCCCGGCTGCTCGTGCTGGAGCTGACGTCGTCGCACCTGGCGTTCATGCGCGAGAGCCCGCGCATCGCCGCGATCACGTGCTTCTGGCCCGACCACCTGGAGCTGCACGGCTCCCTGGACGTCTACCGGGCTGCCAAGGAGGTGATCGTCCGCGGGCAGCGGCCGGGCGACACCGTCGTCGTCAACGCGGACGATCCGGCGGCGCGGGCCTTCGCCGGGATCACTCCCGCCGATCTGGTCGAGGTGTCGCTCGAGCGTCCGGTAGAGCGCGGCGCGTTCCTGAGAGACGGGACGGTGCTGCTCCGCTGGGACGGTGCGGAGACGACCGTCGGCCCGCCCGGCCGACTCCCGGCAGGAGCAGCCCAGCGCCTCGACCTGCTCGTGGCACTCGCGGTCGCTGTGGCCGCGGGTGCGCCGCCCGGGGCGCTCCACGACGTGCTCGCCCAGGTCGACCTGCCGGCGCACCGCAGCCGCGCGCTCGGCGGCCGCGCCGCAGCACGCACACCCGGTGGCGCAGCCGTGATCGACGACGGCATGGCCGCCACGCCGTCGAAGGCGGCGGCGGCTCTCGCCGGCTATCCCGACCGCAGTGTCGTCCTGATCGCAGGCGGCCTCGACGATCTCGGCGCCGGCCCTGTGCATGCGACGCCGGAGGAGCTGGAGCTGCTGGCGCGCGCGTGCGACGAGGTAGCCCGCTGCGTGCTGCTGGCGGTGCTGTTCGGCCCTGCCGCCGAGCGGCTCGAACCGCTCCTCACCGGACGGGGAGTGCCCCTTGTCAGAGCTGCGGGCTTCGAGGAGGCTGTGGCACTCGCGCTGTCACGCGTGGAGGGCGCTGCAGCGCTTGTGTTCTCGCCGATGTTCCCGGTCGGTGTGACCGACCGGGAACGGTTCGCGACTCTCGCCTGCGGCCGGCAGGCCGGCGCCGGCCGCTAGGAAACGTACGAGAGTCGCAG
Organism: Gaiella sp.; assembly: GCA_036745155.1. Lineage (GTDB taxonomy): Bacteria > Actinomycetota > Thermoleophilia > Gaiellales > Gaiellaceae > Gaiella. Next base: position 520 of record DAIOGR010000167.1, on the reverse strand, counting down.
CAGGTCGGTGCTCAGCGTCCACTGCGAGAACGACGCGGGTGCGGAGCAGGTGGCACGGACGCGCACCTCGCCGGAGGCACTGCGGAGCTCGGAGGCGGGGACGGACGTGGAGGGGGCGGCGTCGCTCACCGTGGTGGAGTACGTATTGATCGTGGCCGGCGAGCCCATCGCCACCCAGGTGCCGGTCGGCCACCGGTAGACGGCGAGGTTGAGCGTGCAGGTCTTGGAGGTGAGCCCGGTGAACGTCGCCTTGAAGTCGGCTGCGTTTGCGTCGGTGACGAACGTGCCGTACCAGCTCGGGTTGCCGAAGAACGGCGAGCGCACCATGTAGTAGACGCCGTCGGCGCCGGCGAGGCTCGCCGCGCTGCCGCCCCTGACCGAGCCGGACACGAGCGTCACGGCCGTGGGCGAGGTCGTTTTCAGTGTCCCACCGGGCGGCGGGGGCGGCGGTGGTGGCGGCGGCGGCGGGGGCGGGGGCGGGGGCGGGGGGGCTCCGCCCCCACTGAGCGCGCGGTCGATG
>DAIOGR010000166.1:3237-5194 GCA_036745155.1 Gaiella sp. | reverse complement strand
ACTCGTCGATGGCGCGCCTCCTCCTTCGCTCGCCGAACACGTCCTGGAAGACCCCGCGGGTGATCAGCTCGACCACAGCGCCCGCGAGATACAGGAAGATAGCCACGCCGGAGATCAGCAGGGCGATCGAGAAGATCTCGCCCGCAGCCCCCTCCGGTGCGGTGTCGAGACCCGTCAGCGTCGTCGTGACGACGGCGCGGTAGAGCGAGGCGATCCAGCCCTCGCCGAGGATCAGCTGGAAACCGACCGTGCCCACCACGAGCACGCCGACGAAAGCGACCTGCGCCCAGAGGAATCGCCTGAAGCTGAAGCGCTCCACGGGGGCCATCGTACGGCCCCGGCCCGTCGTCTACGCCGGAGGGTCCGCCTCTTGCGGCTCGTCCTCGACGTGGTCGCCGCCCCCGGGCGAGCCGCTGCTGTCATGGCTGCCCTCGGGTTGGCCGTCGGACGAGCCAGGGTCGCTGCCCTTTCCGGTCTCGAGATGCTCGAGCGCCGTCGCAGGCTCGTCCTCAGCGGACGGTGTCGGGCTCGTCTCGCTCTCGTGCTGCTTGCCGCTCTGCTCCGGGTGCGACTCGCCGCTCGCGTGCCCCGATCCAGCGAAACCCGACTGCTCGTGCTCCGGAGGGGGCTCGGAGCTCGAGCCGTGCTCTCTCCCGCCCGCCGACCGCTCGCCCTCCTTCGCGGCCTCCGGTGCGGCGGGTTCGTGGCCGTGGTGCACGCGGCCGTCACTGCCGGAGCCGCCCGGGCCGGTGCCTGCCTTGCCGGCCCGCGAGGCCCGCTCACCGTCGCCGCCCGACCGGCCGTGCTCGTCACTCACCGGGCCGGCGACGACCTGCCCGTCACCAGCTGCCTCCGTCAGCGGCGCCTCGGCGACCGTTACGTCGGTCTGCGCCGCGACCGGCCGCGCAACGGCGTGCGAGGGCCCACGGTGCGTCGCCTGCTCGGCGCCGACGAGGCCGGCCGACCCTGCTGCACCGACAGCGACGGCGGCCGCTGCCAGCTTCGCCGCCATCGGTGCAGCCGCGATCTTGGCGATCAGACCACCCCCTGCGGCGCTCGCCGTGACGCCGCCTGCGAGCGCTCCCGTTCCGGCAACGGAGGCGCCGAATCCCGGCAGCGCCTGCGCGATCCCCTCGCGCACGGCGAGGGGGACGGCGAGGACGCCGCTCGCGAGCGGCTTCAGGCTGACTCTGAGGCGACGGCGGCCGCGGAAGAGCAGCGCCTCGACGGACGGCCGGGAGAGCCCGAGCGCTGCTCCCACCTCGTCGTAGCGCAGCCCGTAGAGGTCGCGAAGGACGACGGCCTCCCGCTGCTTGTCGGGCAGCTCCGCGATCGCCTCCCGGATCTCCTCGACCGCCAGGCGTCGGTTGACCTCCTCGTGAGGGCCGTGCGCGTGACCAAGGTCGCTTTCGAGCAGCGGCAGCGGCTCGCGCATGCGTGCGTGTGCCCGGCCTCGACACTCGTTGCGTGCGATCGTCGCGAGCCACGCGGCCGGCTCGCGGACTGCGCCCCCGCCGAGCAGCGCCTTGAACGCGGAGACGAAGGTCGCCTGCGTGGCGTCGTCCGCCTCGACAGGGTCGCGCAGGAGCATGCGGCAGAGCCCGTAGACCACCCGGCCGTGCTCCTGGAAGAGCTCGGCCACGTGCTCGCCGGCGGCCCGCTCGTGCGGGCCGCCGGCGAGGCGAATCGGATCAGTTGCCAACGGAACGCGCCCTAGTCGTCGTTCTCGCCCGAGTCGTCGTTGCCGCCATCGTCCTCATGGTCGTCACCGGAGCCCTCCACCTTGAGCCGCTCGAGCGTGAGCACGCCGTCGATGGTGCGGCACTTCAGCTCGACGACCTGCCCGACCACGAGCCCGGCGAGAGAGACGCCGGTGGGGACGCGGCAGGTCACGAGCTCGCCGGACCCGCGCTTCACCGTGAGCGGATCGAGCGACGTGAGCATGCCCTTCACCTCG
>DAIOGR010000166.1:0-3137 GCA_036745155.1 Gaiella sp. | reverse complement strand
GGACCCGCGCTTCACCGTGAGCGGATCGAGCGACGTGAGCATGCCCTTCACCTCGGAGCCGTGGGAGTCGTCGTGACCCTGCTCGTCGTCGTCCTCACCGTGCGCCTTGCGTAGCGTCCACTGCCCGCCGATCAGGTCGCACTTCAGCTCGACCAGATCGCCGACAGCGATCCCCGTGGGCACCGTGCCGGCCGGAATCACGCAGGTGACGACGACGCCCGTGCCGGTCTTGACGACGACGGCGGGGCTGAGAGCGGTGACAGTGCCGCGCACCTCGAGCTCTCCTTCCGATGCGGATTGGGCGCTCGGCGCGCCGGCGCTCGTGACGGTGACGCCCGTCGCGTCGAGCGAGCCATCGTCGTCGATCTCGACCTCGATCTCGACCTCGTCGCCCGCCTGTGGCCCGGCTCCCGAGGCGCTCAACTGACGCTGCCGCTTCGGCAGCTTCAGCGAGACGGAGAGAGCGCTGCCTCCGGCCGAGAGGACGGCGTGGCCCTTGCGCAGGCGGATGATCGTGCCACGAACGAGAGCCTTGCCCGCCTCACCGCCACGATCGACGCCGACCGCGACGGGCAACCCGCCGCCGGAGACCCGGTAGCGGACGACGACCCGCCGGCCGACGTCGGTCTTCGCGAACGCGCGTGGCGCCGAGATCGTCCTGACCGCCCCGGCCGGCGAGGCCACGACGAGCCCCTGATGGGCCTTGTCCTTGGCGACGACGATGCCGCGCATGGTCTTCGCCGTCGACGCCGGGCCGGCGCCGAGAGCCGTGGGAGCAACGAAGAGAGCGACCGCTGCGCCGACCAGAAGCACACGTTTCATGATGAGGGAATCCTTTCGGAGGGGAAGGTCTCACCAGGTAAGAGGCGATCGGCGCGAAAAACTTGCGCTCACTCGACCGGATCTCTCGATTCCCTCGGACGAGGGACGGCCGGGCCGGCTACTCCGTGATCGTGCCGGTGGCCGAGCGTGGGCCGGAGTGCGTGGCGATGCTGACGCCCTCGCGCACGAGCGCCGCCTGCACCTCCTCACGTGCCTTGTAGATGCGCCACTTGACGGTCGCCAGCGTGATCTCGAGGGAGTCCGCGATCTCGGTGTAGGAGAGCCCGACGACGTCGCGCAGGAGCAGCGCCATCTTCAGGTCGACGCTCAGCGCCCCGATTGCCCGCCAGAGCGCGTGGATCGTCTCGGAACGCTCGAACGGCTGGTCGACGACCTCGAGCGGCGGGATGTCATCGAGCGTCGCCACGCTGCGGGGGCGCCGCTCGAGCGCGCGCAACTCGTCGAGCACGCGGTTCTTCGTCACCTGGAACAGCCAGGTCGTGAACCGCGATCGCAGGGAGAAGCCCGGCAGCCCCTGGTAGACGCGGAGGAACACCTCCTGCGTCAAGTCCTCCGCCAGGGCACGGTCGCCGACGAGGCGCAGCACGTAGTTGTAGACCGGCCGCTCGTAGGCGCGGGCGATGGTCGCAAACGCCCGCTCGTCACCTCGCTGGGCTTTGCGGAGCAAGCCGGGATCCGGTTGTTCCAGAGCCAATGCGGGGCGAGCATACAGCGCATTCCCGCTTCGACACCAACAATTTACGACTTGCTGAAATGTCAGCGATTGTCGTCGTCTGCCGGAACGACGAGCGACGTGCCCGTCATCTCCTCCGGAACGGGCAGGCCCAGGAGTGTGAGCACCGTCGGCGCCAGGTCGGCGAGCCCCCCACCCGGGCGCAGTGACGCGCCCGGCAGCGTCAGCACGAGCGGTACCGGGTTCGTCGTGTGGGCCGTATGCGGGCTGATGCCGTCCGCTTCGAGCATCTGCTCGGCGTTGCCGTGGTCGGCCGTGACGAGGCACGCGCCTCCCGCGGCGTGCACCGCCTCGACGACGCGACCGAGGGCGGCGTCGGTCGCCTCGACGGCGGCGACCACGGCCGGGATCACACCCGTGTGCCCGACCATGTCCGGGTTGGCGAAGTTGACGACGCAGAACGCGTAGCCGTCTCCGACGCGGTTCACGACCTCTTCCGCAACGCCCGCGACGGACATCTCGGGCTTGTGGTCGTAGCTCGGGACGTCGCGGGGCGAGGGCACGAGCACCCGCGTCTCGCCCTCCCACTCCGTCTCCTCGCCGCCGTTGAAGAAGTACGTCACGTGGGCGTACTTCTCGGTCTCGGCCGCATGGAGCTGACGCGCGCCCGCGACGGAGAGCACCTCGGCCAGCGTGTGCTCCACCTTCTGCTCGGGAAAGGCGACCGGGGTCGGGAGGTCTTCCGCGTACCGTGTCATCGTCGTGAGGTCGACGCCCCGCTCGAGCAGCCGGTGCGACAGCTGGCGGCCGCGGTCGGGCCGGAAGTTGAAGAAGATGGCGCTGTCGGCGGCCGGATCGAGCCGCGGCCGGCCGCCGAGCACGATCGGCTCCACGAACTCGTCGGTCACGCCCCGCTCGTAGCTCGCCTGCACGGCCGCGACCGGATCGGACGCCTCCTCGCCGGCACCTGCGAGGATCGCCTGGAGCGCCCGGTCGGTTCGCTCCCACCGCTTGTCGCGATCCATCGCGTAGTAGCGGCCGACGACGGTCGCGATCCGCTCGGGGGGCAGCGTGGCCAGGTCGACGGCCGCTGCATGCGGCGACACGTCGCGCCCGTCGGTGAAGGCGTGGATCCAGGTGCGTTCCTCCATCCCCTCCCGCCGCGCGAGCTCGAGCAGGGCGCGGAGGTGGTCGATGTGGGAGTGCACGCCGCCCCGGGAGACGAGTCCCAATAGGTGCACGGCCCCGTCCCGCGCGGCCGCCCGGCGAAACGCGTCGACCAGCGCCTCGTTCTCGAGCAGGGAGCCGTCGCGGACGGCGACGTTCACGCGCATCAGGTCCTGGTAGAGGATGCGGCCGGAGCCGATCGTGAGATGGCCGACCTCAGAGTTCCCCATCTGCCCGTCGGGCAGGCCCACCGCTTCGCCCGAGGCCTGCAGCTGCGTCCAGGGGTACCGCGCCCGCAGGTCGTCGAAGACGGGCGTGCGGGCGAGCTCGACCGCATTCCCCGGGCCGGCGGGGGCAAGCCCCCAGCCGTCGAGGATGACGAGCGCTACGAGCGGGAGCCGGCCAGGCAAATCGCCGCGAAGCTCTCGGGATCGAGGGAGGCGCCGCCCACGAG
>DAIOGR010000165.1:0-5247 GCA_036745155.1 Gaiella sp. | reverse complement strand
CCGAGCGCGAGCGGCAGCTGCCCGTTCACCCAGACCTCGGCGTAGTCGTCGATCACGACCTCGAAGACGACGGCGGCGCCGGTGGGATCGAGGTCGCCCACCCGCTCGGGGATGGTGACGTCGATCCGGTACCAGTTGAAGCAGACGCGCCCGTTCGCGAGCCGCCGCATCGTGTCGGCGGGTGCGAGCACCTGCCAGCCCGCGTCGTCGTACTCGGCCGCCTCCGCGTGCGGGACGACGTCGTACGTCCGGTTCGGGATGTCACCCGGGCCGAGCGGGTCGAGCTCGGACCCGAGCTCGACGAAGTCGATCTCCTCGACCTGGGCGTCGGAATAGCGCCACTCGCCGCCGACGAGGGCCGCGCCCTCGTCGGTCTGGAGGTCGACGATCGCATCGGGGCGGCCCGGCAGGAGCTCGGGCGGCCCGGGCAGCCGCGTCGCGAGCGTGACGGTGGTGGTGGCCATGACTACGCCTCGACCTTCACGACGAAGTAGAGGAACGGGTCGGAGACGTCCACGAACTGGTGCGGCACACCGTTCGGGATGGCGAGGACGTCGCCTTCGCCCAGCGTGTTCGCCGTGCCGCCCTCGATCGCGCGGGCGCGGATCTCGCCGGCGGCGACTTCGCGCCCGTCGACCATCTCGCCGCCCGTCACCACCGTCGCGGTGCCCCTGACGACGTGCATCACGTCGACGACACGCTCGTGGAACTCGACCTCACCGGGAGCGCTCCGCCGCCCGGCGTCGATCTTGTAGCCGCTCGTGTCGAGCAGCAGCCCGCCGGTCTGGAACTTCTCGTCGACGGCCGAGCGGGGGAAGAACACGGCACCGCTCGCGTGGCCGTTGCCGGTGGCCATGGCCGCAGCACCTGCCGCATCGGCCCCGATCGTGGCCAGCTCCTGATCCTCCGGCGCCGACGTGGCACCGCTGACGCCGATCCCGCCGATGACCTGGCCGTCGTAGACGATCGGCATGCCGCCCTGGAGCGGCACTGCCCGCGCGAGGTGCAGCGCCGACGGGCGGCCGCCGGACGCCTGATCCTCGAAGTCCTTGCTCGGCCGGCGGTAGATCGCCGCCGTGCGGGCCTTGTCGACCGAGACCTCGGCGCTCGCGACCTGTGCGGCGTCGGGCCGCCACAGGTAGACGAGCGCGCCGCCGGCGTCGACCACGGCTGCGACGGGCGAGACGCCGCGCTGCTTCGAGACGGCCGCGACCGCATCGGCCGCGAGTTTCGCCCCCTCGTAGGTGAGCGCCGGCACCTCGACGGTCGAGAACTCGGCCGCTGCGCCGGCGAGCGAGCACGCCTCGTCCTGGTCGGGCGTCTCGCCGCTCGTGCCGATCGCACCGACGACCTCGCCGTCGACGACGAGCGGGATGCCGCCCGTCAGGGCGGAGACGCCGTGCAGGGCAAGCGCGCCGAGCCGTCCGTTCGTGACCTGCTCCTCCATGACACGGCTCGGGCGAACGAAGATCGCCGCCGTACGCGCCTTGTCGACGGCGACGCGGCTGCTCGCGATCTGGGCGTTCTCGGTGCGGCGAAGCTGGATCACCTCGCCCCACGGATCGACGACGGCAAAGACGACGCGGTAGCCGTTCTCGTTGGCGACCTTCTCCGCGGCGGCGATGACAGCATCGGCGCCGGCGTCGTCGATGATCCTGCGTGTGCGTACGACAGCCATGACTCATGCTCCTTCTGCTCGGTGGTTTTCCGGCCCCCGCGCGTTCAGGACAGCAGCCCAGATCGCCGTGTCGGCCGTGATGAAGAGGAGGTTGCGGTCGGCGCCGCCGAACGTGAAGTTGACGGCGCCGGGGAGATCGATCTCGCCGATCAGGTCACCCGCGGGCGAGAACACCTGGACGCCGCCGAACGACGACGCGTAGACACGCCCCTCGCTGTCGACCTTGATCCCGTCCGGGAAGCCCGGCGCCGTGACGGCGAACAGCCTCGCGCCGGTCAGATGCCTGCCGTCGGCCACGTCGAAGGCGACGATGTGGTGCGGGAGCTTCGGGTAGTAGCTGCCCCGCTCCTGGTTCGCGCCGCTGTCCCCGACGTAGAGGATGCGCTCGTCCGGCGAGAACGCGAGCCCGTTCGGCTTCTCGAACGAGTCGGCCACGACCGCCACCCGTTCGGTGCGCGGGTCGTACCGGTAGACGTAGTCGCCGACCAGGGGCTCGGGCTTGAAGCCCTGGAGGTGGCCGTAGCTGGGGTCGGTGAACCAGATCGAGCCGTCGCTCGCGACGACGACGTCGTTCGGTGAGTTGAAGCGCAGGCCCTGCCAGGCGTCGACGACGGTCTCGGCGTGGCCGCCCGCCGGGTCGAGCCGCCCGATCCGCCCGTGGCTCGCCGGCGTGCCCTGCTCGCAGACGAGCAGGCTGCCGTCGTGAGCGAGCGTCATGCCGTTGGCCGCGTTGGCGTTGGGCCTGACGACCTCGATGCGGTCGGGCTCGAGCGGGAAGCGGTCGCCGTCGAGCGCGAGGCGCTTCACGTCCACCTCGGGGAAGCCGGGTGCGGGGACGCCCGTCATGCGCGGCAGCGACGTGAAGTAGAGAGCGTCCTCCTCGGCCACGTACACCGGCCCCTCGTGCGCGTCGGCGTCGACCACCCGCACGAGGCGGGGGTCGTCGCCGAGGACGTCGTCGAAGGCCGGATCGTGCGAGGTGAACGGCACCCCGGCTGCGGCAATGGAGCCCACCGCGCTCATCTCGCTAGCCCGCCACGCCCCGGGCCTTGTCGATCTCGTAGGCCGCGGTGATCAGGCCGATATGGCTGAAGGCCTGTGGGAAGTTGCCGAGCTGCTCGTCGTTCTCCGTGTCGATCTCCTCGGCGAGCAGGCCGAGCTCGTTGGCGTAGCCGGAGAGCTGCGCGAACAGCTCCTCGGCCCGCTCGAGCTCGCCCGCCTTCGCGAGGCACGAGACGAGCCAGAACGAGCAGATCACGAACGTGCCCTCCTCGCCGACGAGCCCGTCCGCGTTGAGGCCCTCGTCGTTGCGGTAGCGGAGGACGAGGCCGCCCTCGGTCAGGTCGCGGGCGATCGCCTCGATGGTGGAGCGCATGCGCACGTCGGTCGCCGGCAGGAACCCGACGATCGGCATCAGCAGCGCGGCGGCGTCGAGCTCGTCGGAGTCGAACGACTGCGCGTACGCCTGCCGCTGCTCGCTCCAGCCGCGCTCGAGGATGGCCGCGCGGATCCGCTCCCGCTCGGCCGACCACTCCTCGACCTTGGCGTACGGCCCGAGCTGCGGGGCGAGCTTCACGGCGCGGTCGAGGGCGGTCCAGCAGAGCACCTTGGACGAGAGGTGGTGGCGCGGCTCGCCGCGCATCTCCCACATGCCGGCGTCGGTCTCGGACCAGCGCATCGCCGCCATGTCCGCGAGGTAGGCGACGAACGCCTGGATCTCGGGGTGGAGCACGCCGAGCTTCTCGCGATAGAGGTAGAGGGCGTTGAGCAGCTCGCCGTAGACGTCGAGCTGCGTCTGGCCCCAGGCGCCGTTGCCGACGCGCACCGGCCTGGAGTCGCGCCAGCCGCGCAGGTGCGGCAGCTCGCGCTCGCTGAGGTCGTGCTCGCCGCCGATCCCGTACATGATCTGGAGCGACGCACCTCCTCCCGCCGAGCTCGTCATGAACGAGATGAACTCCTCGGCCTCGTCGCTGCAGGTGCCGATGTAGAGCGCCTCGAGCGTCAGGCTCGCGTCGCGGATCCAGGAGTAGCGGTAGTCCCAGTTGCGCTCGCCGCCGACCGTCTCGGGCAGCGACGTCGTCGGAGCCGCGACGATCGCGCCGGTGGGCCGGTACGTGAGCCCCTTGAGGACGCGCGAGCCCAGGCGCACGAGCTCCCGGTGCGGGCCTTCGTAGATGTCGTGCTCCGCCTCCCACGAGCGCCAGGCCTCGACGGTGTCGGCGATCCGCGAGGAGACGTCCGCGGGAGCGGTCGCAGCCGGGGCCTCTCGCCCTTCCGTGGGGATCCACCGCAGCGAGAAGCCGACCTGCTCGCCCTCGCCGACGGCGAAGTCCGAGCGCATCGTCACGTCGGCGATCTCGACGGGCACGCCGGCGCGCGTGGCGATCCGGTTCGGGCCGCCGAACGTGCGCCCGCCGTCGCCTTCCATCCGGAAGAGCGGCCGCACGAGCCCGTACTCGGTGCGCGGCGCGAGCTCCATCACGAGCTCGACCCGTCCGGTGACTCCCTCGACGCTGCGCAACAGCTCGTGCGGCGCGTCGAAGCCGAGGTCGTGGTGGCGCTGCCCGTCGGCGAACGCCATCGCGTCGGTCAGGCGCACCGTGCCGGTGTCGGTGGTGAAGGTGGTCTCGAGCACGAGCGTGCCCGGCAGGTACCGCCGCTCGCTGGTGAACGCTCCTGCGGGACGGATCGACCAGTGGCCGGCTGCCGGGTCGAGAATCCGCCCGAACACAGAGGGGCTGTCGTAGCGCGGCAGGCAGAGCCAGTCGATCGACCCGTCACGGGCGACGAGCGCGGCCGAGTTGCAGTCGGCCAGGAGGCCGTAGGCGGCGACGGGCTGAGAGCCGCGCAGCGCGCCGGCGGGGCCGTACGTCGCGGCGGTGGAGACGGTCATCTCGGTCATGGCTGGGGCTCCTCCTCTGATCAGGAGCCGGCGGAGACGAGCTCCGCGACGGCTTCGGTGGCGTCGGCCTGCTCGGCCTCCGCGACTTCGACGAAGACCTTGATCGCCTCGTGGTCCTCGGTCAGGGCGCGGATCATCTGGTCGTAGTTCTCGAGCCCGGCGATCGGCGTCGTCAGCAGCTTGCTCAGCCAGCCGGGGAACAGCGCCTCGGCCTTGATCAGGTCGTCGACGCCGGTGCGGAAGTCGTGGGGCGACGCGTTGACGGTGCCGACCATCACCTTGTTGCCGAGGACGAAGCCCTGGTTGATCCGGTCGGAGTTGATCTCGACCTTCCGCTCGCCGCCCGTGATCGACGCGAGCACGAGGACGCCGTTCTTGCCCAGCACCTCTGCCGCCTCCCACACGATCGGGCTGAAGCCGGTTGCGTCCACGATCAGGTCGAACGGGCCGCGGGCGGCGCTCGCGTCGGCGAGCGAGCCGTCCTGCGACGAGAAGTAGACACCCCCGAGCTGCTCGATCAGGTCCGCGTTCCGGTAGGGCCGCTGCGGCAGCGAGTAGACGGTCAGCTCGAGGCCGCGGAGGCGGGCGACGAGGGCCGTCAGCAGGCCCACCGTGCCGGAGCCGAGGATGCACGCACGGCGCGGCTCCCAGACCTTGAGGCGCCGCT
>DAIOGR010000164.1:4112-5347 GCA_036745155.1 Gaiella sp. | reverse complement strand
TCGGCGTCGTGCTGCAGGACCCGTTCCTGTTCAGCGGCACGATCGCCGACAACATTCGCTTCGCCCGCCCGGATGCGACAGACGACCAGGTTGCAGCGGCCGCGCGCGCGATCGGCGTCGACCGCGTCGCGGCGCGTTTCGAGAGTGGCCTCGACCACGTCGTGCGCGAGGGCGGCGCCGGCCTGTCGGCGGGCGAGCGGCAGCTCATCTCGATCGCCAGGGCGCTGCTCGCCGACCCCCGCATCCTCATCCTCGACGAGGCCACCTCCAACATCGACCGGCCGAGCGAGGTGCTGATCGAGCAGGCGTTCGACACGCTGCTGCGCGGGCGCACCTCGATCATCATCGCGCACCGGCTCGCCACCGTCCGTCGCGCCGACGAGATCCTCGTGGTCGAGCAGGGCCGCATCGTGCAGCGCGGCACCGAGGCGGAGTTGCTCGCCGAGGAAGGCGCGTACCGGCGTCTCTCGCAGACCCTGCAGGGCTCTCTCAACCGGCGCGTCGCGTAAGGAGCGGGCGCACCCGGTGGCCCGACACCGAGAACGAGGTCAGAGCACCCAGACGTCGTCGCGCATGATCGGCGTCGCCGCTCCCCCTGCGTCGAGGCCGTCCACCTCCACCTCGGGCCCGCCGATCATGAAGTCCGTGTGCACGCGGGACACGTTCAACCCGGCCGCGAGCTGCTCCTCGGCGCTCGTGCCGTCCACCCCGTCGACGGCCATCGGCAGGCCGGTGCCGTAGGCGATATGACAGGCGGCGTTCTCGTCGAACAAGGTGTTCTGGAACACGAGACCCGTCTTCTTGACGGCCGACTCGCCGTCGACGAGGGCCACTTCGCCGAGGAACGGGGCCTGGTCGTCGGCGGCCAGCTGGCCCCGCACGATGTCCTCGCCGGCCGACGCACGCACGTCCACGACCCTGCCGGCGGCGAACCGCAGCTCGAGGCCCCGGACGACGGCGCCCGTGACGGACAGCGGGTAGGTGGCACGCACGGTTCCCTCCGTGCGGCGCCAGTCGGGCGAGGTGAAGACCTCTTCGGTGGGGAGGTTGGGGATGTGCTCGATACCGTCCTCCGTCACGAAGGCGGCACACATCCAGCGCGACAGCGGCAGCAGGCCGACGGTGAGGTCGGTGCCCGGGCCGCGGAAGCGGACCGCGTCGAAGCGGCGCTCGTTGAGGCCGGCGGCGCGCGCCTTCAGCTTGGCGTCGTGCGCGCGCCACGCCGCGACGGGGTC
>DAIOGR010000164.1:0-4012 GCA_036745155.1 Gaiella sp. | reverse complement strand
CGCGCAGGTCGTGCGGCTCCGAGCGGGCGACGAGGCCCGGGTCGAGGTCGCCCAGAAGATCGGGCTCGAAGTCGCCGGTCAGCTGGATCAACGCCGGCCGCTCGTCCCGCCAGGAGCGAACCCAGTCGAGTCTGTGCTGCGGCGTCTGGCCGAGCATCTCGGCCGGGCCGAGCTCGATGGCCGCGCGGCGCAAATGCTGGTCCCCGTACTGGACGATCACGCGCTTGGCTCCGGCGCGATACGCCTCCCGGGTGACGGCGCGTGCGGTGTCGGCGTGCTCGACCTGGCAGAGCACGGCGACCTCCTGGCCGGGCTGTACGTTCGCCCCGACGCGGACGACGAGCTCGGCGTAGCGCTGGAGACGTTCGTCCGGCGTCACGCGGTGCAGCCTAGCGCGGACGGGCCGGTCGGAGAACGAGGGGACGGGGAGACGAGGCGTCGCGGAGATCGGCGCCCCGGCCGGCGCGAGCGGACGGCAAGGGCCGCCCGCCGTCACAGCCTGTCGGCTAGTCGCCCCAGTCGAAGTCGCGCGTGCGACCCCAGAGGGTCTCGTCGAGCGCCGGCCCCGTGGGAGCCTGGGTCTCGACCGTTTCCTCGCCCGGCCACGGAAGGGCGGAGTGGAGCACGATGGCGGGCTCGCCGTCCAGGGTCTCCTCCAGGCGGGCCTGCTCCTCGGACTTGAACAGAGGGTGGTTCTCGAACGGATCTTCGTTCTGGTAGCGATCGAGCGGCATCTCGCCGGCAAGATCTGCGTTGCGCTCCTTCAACTCGAGATGATCCTGGATCACGCGGGCGAAAGGCGACTCTGTCTGCACCTGCATCGGGCCTCCTGGGTAGGGGACAGGGCTCTCTGACGCAGAGGCTCAGTCTACCCGACGGAGAATGTCCTGCAAGGAGGTGGTTTTGAGCCGATCCGCACGATCTTCCGCACGGGTCGCCGTGTGTGCGACCATAGGCGCATGTCGCCTCGCCTGACCCGGATTCCCAAGAGCCCCGTCGCGATCGGCTGGATGCTCTTCGGCGCCTGGCGCAAGCTGCCGCCCAAGCAGCGCCGCCAACTGCTCGACGCCGCCCGCAGGCACGGTCCGCGTGTCGCGTCGGCGGCTGCTGCGGCCGCCGCAGCCCGGGCCACGGGCAAGAAGAAGCGCTCCAGCTGATCGGCCGGCCGGGGCATGCCCCGGCCGCGCCCTGAGAACTACGCCGGCTCGGCGGCGAGGGCGGCCCGGACGATGCGGTCCTGCTCGCGCTGGTGCGCGGTCGGGTAGCCCTCGCTGGGGGCGGCACGCCACGGCCTGCCGACGTACGTGACGCCGGAGACCGGGGAGCTCGCCCGTGCGGCGTCGTCGAGCCGGTGGCGGATCGAGCGCCACGCGCCCATGTTCTGCGGCTCCTCCTGGGCCCAGACGATCTCCCGGAGGCCGGGGTACGAGGAGACGAGGCCGGCGACAGCCTCGACCGGGAACGGGTAGAGCTGCTCGAGCCTGGCCACCGCGACGCCGGTCGCCTGTGGGCGCTCGTCGTGGCCTGTGATGTCGTAGTAGACCTTGCCACTGCAGAGCACCAGGCGGTGGATCCCGCCACGATCGAGTGCCGGGCCGGTGAGGGGGTCGTCGAGCACGGGCTGGAACCGCCCCGCGGCGAGATCGCCCAGGGTCGAGGACGCCTGACGGAGCCTGAGCAGGCCCTTCGGCGTCATCACGATCAACGGCCGGGCGGTGGCGTCGAGCGCCTGCCGCCGCACGAGGTGGAAGAACTGCGCCGCTGTCGTGCAGTTCGCGATGCGGATGTTGTCCTGCGCCCCCTGTTGCAGAAACCGCTCCAGGCGGGCGCTCGAGTGCTCGGGGCCGTTGCCCTCGTAGCCGTGCGGCAGGAGCAGCGTGAGGCGTGAGGTCTGGCCCCATTTCGAGCGCCCGGCGACGAGGAACTGGTCGATCACGATCTGGGCGCCGTTGACGAAGTCTCCGAACTGGGCCTCCCAGAGGACGAGGGCGTCCGGCGCCGCCACGGAGTAGCCGTACTCGAAGCCGAGCGCGGCGTACTCGGACAGCGGCGAGTTGTAGACCTCGAACGAGGCGCCGGCGCCGGGCAGATGCTGGATCGGCGCGTACCTCTCCCCCGTGTCGGGGTCGTGGAACATCAGGTGCCGGTGCGCAAACGTGCCGCGCTCGGCGTCCTGGCCGGAGAGGCGGACGGGAATGCCTTCCTCGAGCAGCGAGCCGTACGCGAGCGCCTCGGCCTGGCCCCAGTCGATGCCGCCCTCGACGACGGTGTCGCGCCGCCGCTCGAGCTGCCGGGCAAGCTTCGGGTTCAGCGTGAAACCTTCGGGGACGGCGAGGAGCTGCTCGTTCAGCTGCAGGAGCCGCTCGGACGGGACGGCCGTGACGACCGCGTCACCGGTCGTCACGACCGGTGCGGGCCGGGGCGCCGGCGGCGGCTCCACCTGGCCGATGAGCGACCTGAGCCGCTCGTGTGCGCTTCGCAGCGTGTGGGTGACCTCGTCCACATACGACTGCGCCTCGTCCGCGCCGATCACGCCCTCGCCGACCAGACGCTCGGCGTACAGGTCACGTGCCGTCCGTTGCTGCAGGATGCGCGCGACCATGAGGGGCTGGGTGTACGAGGCGTCGTCCTGCTCGTTGTGGCCGAAGCGGCGATACCCGACGAGGTCGATCACGAAGTCGTGGCCGAACTCGTCACGATAGGCCAGCGCCAGGCGGACGGAGGCGAGCGCAGCCTCCGGGTCGTCGGCGTTGACGTGGACGATCGGGATGTCGAAGCCCTTGGCCAGGTCGCTCGAATAGCGGGTCGAGCGGCTCTCGGCCGGGTCGGTCGTATAGCCCACCTGGTTGTTCGTGATCAGGTGGAGCGTGCCTCCGGTCGCGTACCCCTCGAGGCTCTGCAGGTTGAGTGTCTCGGCCACGACCCCCTGTCCCGGGAAGGCCGCGTCACCATGGATCAGCACGGGCAGTGCGACAGAGGGGTCGTGACGCCCCGCGCCGACGGAGCGGTCGGTCTGCTCGGCGCGGGCACGCCCCTCCACCACCGGCCCGGCCGCCTCGAGGTGGCTCGGGTTGGGGACGATCGTCACCTCGATCTCGCCAGCCGCCGTGACGCGGCTCCCGGAGGCGGGCAGGTGATACTTGACGTCGCCGGTGCCGCCCTCCGGGTCGCGGACGAGCGCGTCGATCGAGCGCTCACCCTCGAACTCCCGCAGGATCGACTCGTACGAGCGGCCGACGGTGTGCACGAGCGCGTTCAGCCGGCCGCGGTGGGCCATCCCGATCACGACCTCGTGGGCACCGGCGGCGGCGGCCAGTTCAATCGCCGTGTCGAGCATCGGCACGAGCGATTCGAGGCCCTCGATCGAGAACTGCTTCTGGCCGAGGAACGACCGGCGCAGGTATTGCTCGAAGCCCTCCGCCTGGGTCAGCCGTCGCAGCAGCGCGATGCGATCCTCGGGCGCGAGCGGCTTGTGGAAGCGGCCCGACTCGATCGCCTGGCGCAACCAGACCCGCTCGGCATGGTCGGAGATGTGCTCGATCTCGTAGGCGCTGGAGCCGGTGTAGACCTCACGCAGGCGCGGCAACGCCTCGAGCAGCGTCTCGCCTGGCACGTAGAGCCGCAACAGGGAGGCCGGTACCCGCGCCTGCAGCTCGGGGGTCAGCGCGGGGACGAGGCTGGACTCGTCGAGGGCCGGGTCGCCGGGCGGCTCCGAGCCGAGTGGATCGAGCCGGGCGGCCAGATGGCCGTGCATGCGGTAGGCCTTCACGAGCGCCATGGCGGCGGCGACGCCTCCGAGCAGCATCTCGTCCACCGCTGCGGAGGTGACGGCGGCCGCCCCGGGTGCGGTGCCCGCTGCAAGAGGGGCAGCAGCGGCGGTCGGCGGAGCCGGAGTCAGAGCCGCGCCTGCCGTGGCCGCCTCGGGTGCGGGCTTCCCGTTGCCTGGCTCGGGCTGTGCCAGCAGTCGAGCGAGACCGGGCAGGGCGGCGAGCGCGGCGCGGGGATCTGCCTC
>DAIOGR010000163.1:0-5354 GCA_036745155.1 Gaiella sp. | reverse complement strand
AAAGTCTTGTTGCGAGACGCCGCACTCGATGCTTGCTGCATGTCGCCCGGCTGCTACGCAGCCGGGCGACATGATCCTGAAGGGGCGCGCTTCGCGCGCCCGCTCCGGGTCGAACGTTTCGAGATGGCGCGCTAGGAGGCGGGCACGGAGGCGGCGGCGCCGTCGAGAGCTGCGAGCACTGCCCGAATGGGCGCCAGCGCACCCACGAAGATCGGCGTGTCGCGCTCCGTCCAGCGGGACGCCTCGGTCTCCCGCAGCGTCATCATCAGGTGCATGAAGTCGGCCGGCTCCTCGCACTCGAACGCCGGCATGAACTCCTGGTCGTCGATCCCGAACGAGTACGTCGTGTGGTTCGTGACGGTGACGAACTTCCCGCCCACCTCGGCGTGCTGCTTCATCGCGTCGACCCGCTCCTCGAAGGTGAGGAAGTACCAGGGGCGCTTCTTCACGAACGGGTAGACGACCAGGTACGGAGCGTCGCGGGGGATCACCTTGCCCTGGCGCACGCGCTTCTTGTCGGTGTAGACCGAAGGCTTCGTGGTGGCGAGGTACGAGTACGGCGTCGACAGCCAGCCGGCGAGCGCGGTTCCGTTGAGTGCAGCGCCCAGCTCGAGCAGGTCGTCGTAGCGCTCCGTGATCTGCCAGAGGAAGAAGTCCGCCTCCGGCCGGACGCCGGACACGTTGTAGGCACGCAGCCCTTCCATGCGCCCACCCCAGTCCTCCACGACCTCGGCGAACACGTCCTTGTGGGCGATGCGCTCCTCGATCGGCAGCCGCCGCCAGGCCGGGTCGACCTTGAAGAACCGGTAGGAGACGTACTGGCCCACCTGGACGCCCTCGATGCGCTCGTAGGCGGGCTTGCCCGCGTCGGTGCTCACGCGCACCATGGTACGTCGCCGACGCCGCCTACCGCAGGCTGAGCTCGCGGCTCTCACGGGTGACCGGCACTCCGGGGTTGACCGGGTGGGTCACCGTGAGAGAGAGCCTGACCACGCCTCGGCCGAGCCTGCGGCCACGCAAGGACGCCACGACGGGCACGCCGGCTCGCCCGTAGCCACGCAGCCGCGCGACGGTCGCGCCGCCTGTGACGCCCGTGACGCGTAACTCCCACGAGCAGTCCAGCAGGCAGACGAAGGTGGCATCGCGTCGTCCCTGTGAGATCTCGATCTGCGTGGGGAACCGCACCCTTGTCACGGGCACCTCGAGCGCGAGCCCGTCGCAGTGTGCGACCGAGCCGCCGCGGGCGCGTGCAAGGGCGTCGCGTACCGCGTAGAGGCTGGACTTCGGCGTGCCGTCCGCGTAGTACACGCCGGACTGCCAGCTCGCGAGCGCGGGCTCGTCCTGCGAGTGGAAGAAGAGGATGCCGGCGACGTTGGGCTGGCAGAACGCAAGCTGCAGAGCTCGCCCGTAGAACTGGGCCTGGGTCGTCTCGTCCACCGGCTTCGTCGTCGCAGGCTCCTTGCCCGTGTAGGCCTTCGCCTTCCCCGGTGGCACCGCGGACTCGACCCCGAACTCGGAGTAGAGGATCGGCAGCGACGAGCCGACCTGCTGGGTGCCGTCGAAGGCGCGTCCCAGCGTCGCCGTCAGGCGGTCGTAGTCGGCGAGGCCGATCGTCGTCGACTTCGGGTGCGGGATGTCCGGGGACTGGCCGGACGAGTCGGCGTACGGGTGGAACGCGAGCCCGTCCATGATCGGCTCTGCCCGGGCGCTGACGCGGTATGCGATACCCATGTCCTTCAGGAACGTGACCGGTGAGTGTGTGTCTCGTGCGGTGTTCGGCCGGTCGTTCCCCCGCGGGGCGAGGGCTCCCCCCCAGACACGCGTCGTCTCGTCGACGGCCTTGATCGCGTCGTAGGTTCGGGCGAGCAGGGCGACGTACGCGGGGGCCGCCGCGTCCGAGCCGTCCGGGTTGAACTGCGGCAGCCAGAAGCGGTTCAGGTTGGGCTCGTTGCCGACGATCACGTCCTTCACGAACGGCAGTTGCTGCACGAGCACGGTGACATAGGCGGCGAACTGCTCGCGCGCCTCCGGCGTGAGCGGTGTCGAGCGCGACCCGGGTGGGTACACCGACAGGTACACGGTGACGCCCGTCAGCTGGGCGGCCGCGACGACGTTGCGGAGGATCTGCAGCTCGGCCTCGGACGGCGCCACCTGGCCGGGCAGCCACTGCGACGTCACCCGCACCGAGGTGAAGCCCGCCAGCCGCAGCAACGTCATTCGCGCCTTGGTGGAGACGAGGTCGGGTGACCGCACGGCGTCCTCGGTGGCGCCGAAGGCCATGGCGGGGCCGCCGGCCCGGGCGGCGGGGACAAGGGCGAGCAGCAGGGCGGCGGCGAGGAGGAAGCGGCGAATCATCCGGCGGATACGCTAGCCGTCATGGACGAACCGGTTCGCGAGCAGCTGGGGTCGCTGCCGCGTGGGCCGGGCGTGTACCTGTTTCGCGACGCCGGCGACGACGTCCTCTACGTCGGCAAGGCGAAGTCGCTGCGCGCCCGTGTCCGCAGCTACTTCAACAAGGGCGACGGCCGCCTCGGGATCGACCGCATGGTCGAACGGGTGCAGCGCGTCGAGGTGATCGTCACCTCGACCGAGGCCGAGGCGCTGCACCTCGAGCAGAACCTCGTCAAACGGCACCGGCCGCCGTTCAACGTGCGCCTGCGGGACGACAAGTCGTTCCCGTACATCGCGGTGACCGTCGCAGACGAGTACCCGCGCGTGATGTTCACGCGCGAGCGGCACCGCCGCGGCACCGTCTACTTCGGGCCGTACGCGAACGCCAAGAAGGTGCGGGAGACCCTCGACGTGCTCAACCGCGTGTTCCAGTTCCGGCCGTGTGAGGGCCCGAAGCCGGGCCGCCACTCGGGCATCCCGTGCCTCGACTTCCACATCGAGCGGTGCTCGGCACCGTGTATCGCGGCGATCTCGCGTGAGGACTACCGCGCGGTGATCGACGGTGTGATCGCCTTCCTCTCCGGCGACACGCGCACGATCGTGCGCGAGCTCGAGGCGAAGATGCGCGCCGCCGCAGCCGCCGAGCGCTTCGAGGAGGCCGCCCGCTACCGCAACCGCCTGTTCGCGATCGAGAGCCTCGCCTCGCGGCAGGACGCCGACAAGCGCGCCGTCGGCACCGTCGACGTGATCGGGATCGCGGCCGAGGGCGACCGCGCGGTGGTGCAGGTGTTCCCGCTGCGCGACGGCAAGCTGATCGACCGCTACTCGTTCCACCTCGAGAACGCCGAAGGGCACGACCGCGCCACCATCCTCGAGTCGTTCTGTCTCGAGTACTACACCGCGGCACCGTCCGTGCCGCCGCAGGTGATCGTCCCGGCCGACATCGTCGAGACCGACGCGCTCGCCGGCTTCCTCACCGGCCTGCGTGGCGCCGCCGTCGAGGTGCGCACGCCCGTGCGCGGCGAGAAGAAGCGGCTCGCCCGGCTCGCCGACGAGAACGCCCGCCTGGCGCTGGAGCACGAGGCGACCGCAGGCGAGCAGAAGCGGCAGCGCCGGATCCACGCCCTCGAAAGCCTGCGGGAGAACCTGAACCTCGAGAGCCTCCCCGTGCGGATCGAGTGCTTCGACATCTCGAACATCCAGGGCCGCGACATCGTCGCTTCGCTGACCGTGTTCGTGGACGCGCAGGCCCGGCGCTCCCACTACCGGACGTTCTCGGTGCGCGGGCTCGACGGGCAGGACGACTTCGCCTCGATCGCCCAGGTGGTCGGACGGCGCTTCGCCCGCCTCCGCGACGTCGCCGATCCGTCCCGCTTCGACGAGAGCTTCGCCTCCGCGCCGAACCTCGTGGTGATCGACGGCGGCAAGGGGCAGCTCGCGGCCGCGCTCGAGGCGATCCATGCGACGACCGAACTGCCGCGGGTGGCCGTGATCGCGCTCGCGAAGAGGGACGAGGAGGTGTTCGTGCCGGGGCAGTCGGCGCCGATCCGCCTCGACCGGCACGATCCGGGACTGCAGCTGCTCCAGGCGATCAGAGACGAGGCGCACCGGTTTGCCCTCAGCTTCCACAGGCAGCGGCGTGACACGCGCGCGTTTGCGTCGATCTTCGACACGCTGGAGGGGATCGGCCCGGCGCGCCGGCGCGCGATCCTGCAGCATTTCGGCTCTGCCGACCGCTTTCTGGAGGCGTCGCAGGAGGAGCTCGAGGGGGTGCCCGGCCTGCCGGCGAAGACGGCGCGGACGGTCTACGCGCAGCTGCACCGAGCAGGTCCTGCGTAGCGGCAGGCGCGCGTGGGACGGGTCCCTACGGGCTCTCAGCGGCGGGAGGCGCGGTCGCCCGGCGGAACCGCAGCGTGCGCAGCGTCGCCAGGATGGAGGCGAACCCGACGATCACGTTGACGACAGTGAGCGTGATCTTCATGCCGACGCTGAACGCCAGCAGCGTCGTGCGCGGCGCCTGGCCGCGCAGAACGTAGACGAGGAAGGCCTGCTCGGTGCCGATGCCGCCCGGGCTGACCGGCACGAGCGTGGCAAGGCTCGCCGTGGCCTGGACGAGCAGCACGTTGCGGAAGCTCTGCTCGATGCCGAGGGCGCCGAGGAAGAACCAGATCGTCGCCAGCCTCAGCGCCCAGTCGCAGAGCTGCCAGGAGACGACCGTGCGCAGGTAGCGGGCAGGGGTGCGGACGACGGTGAACGCCTGGGCGACACGCTGCCGGAGCTCGCGTGAGCGGTGATGGATCCAGACGGCCAGCATCGCGAGGCCGGCGGCGAGCGCGGCCAGAAGGAGCTCGGAGACGAGCTCGTGCCGGAGGAACCAGGCGAAGTCGAAGCTCGGCAGGGAGGGGAGCACGTCGAGGCCGGGCAGCACGCCCTGTGTCAGTGCCCACACGAAGAGGGCGAGCGCGAAGGAGAAGTCGACGATCGTGAGCACGAGCGTGGAGGCGAGCAGCGTCGCGTAGCTCGCCCCGGGAACGGCCCGGTGGGCGAGGTAGAGGCGGACGACATCACCGGCACGGGCCGGAAAGATCGCGTTGACGCCGACGCCGGCCGCATAGGCGGCGTAGATGGACCGCCAACGCACGCGCTCGTCCGGATAGGAAGCTGCGAGAACGTTGCGCCACGCGCGGCTCGTGCAGGCGAGCTTGACGACATGGCAGGAGATCGCGAGGGCGAGCGGCACCAGCTGGACCGAGGCCAGCGTGTCCCAGAAGGCCTGGATCGCGTCGAGCACTCGGTCCACGGAGGAACGGTAGCCCGCGCGCTACGCCGGACCGGCCGTGTCGGTCAGTCGTCCGGCTGCAGGAACGGGTAGCGGTAGTCCGTGGGCGGCACGAGCGTCTCCTTGAGCGTGCGTGGGCTGACCCAGCGGATCAGGTTCCACATCGAGCCGGCCTTGTCGTTCG
>DAIOGR010000162.1:1625-5385 GCA_036745155.1 Gaiella sp. | reverse complement strand
CCGCCGCGCACGACGAAGAGCGCCGCGTGCACGCGGGCTCCCCACTCCACCAGGGCGGGCAGGGTCTCCCCCGGGCCCTCCCGGCCGGACTCGGAGACCCGAGGGGTCTCACGGATCTCGCCGGCGATGTCGCGTGCCGTCACCGCGAGCCCGTCGGCCTCGGCGCGCAGGACCCGCTCGGAGTCGACGAGCTCGCGGCGCCGGGCGACGACCCGGACGATCCTGGCGCCCGCGTCCGCCAGCTCCTCACGTGCGCGGGTGAGCTCCCGCTGCGCCTGGGCGCGTGCCTCCTCGCCGCCACGGCGGCTCTGCGACGCCTCCTCCATCCTCCGCTCGGCATCGGCGAGCTCCGACCGGGCGACCTCCTGCCGGCGCCGCGCTTCCGCCTCCGCCTCGTCCGTACGCGCCAGCTCGTCCGGGAGCGCGGCCAGCACCTCGAGGATGGCCGCGGCACGCTTTTTCACGCCGTCCGCGCGGCCGAGCAGGCCGGCGACCGCGTCGATTCCCGCGGCAAGCGCGTCGTCTCGTCGTTGCAGGTCCTCGGCGTGCGCCAGCAGCGCGGCGGCTCTCGCATCGGTCACGGCTCGATTATCGCCGAGCACGATGCACCGCGGGAGCCGGGACCGCCCCTGGTGTCGCGCCGCCGGGGAAGGGATACTCACCTCTGGCAACGCCGTCGGAGGGGAGACCATGACCTCGAACCCGCTCGGGCTCGATCCCGAGCAGATGCGCCTGGCCGGCTATCGCACGGTGGACATGCTCGTCCGTCACCTGACGGATGACGAGGCGCCCGCACTGCGGCGCGCCACACCGGCCGAGATGCGCGAGCGCCTCGCAGGCCCCGCACCGGAGCACGGCTCCGCGTTCGAGGAGGTGCTGACACGGCTCGAGCGAGATGTGCTGCCGTTCAGGGCCCGCGGCGACCATCCCCGCTTCTTCGCGTTCATCCCCTACTGCGGCACCTGGCCGGGTGCCCTCGGGGACTTCGTCGCGAGCGCGGCGAACGTATACGCCGCCACCTGGATGGAGTCGGCCGGACCCACCCAGGTCGAGCTGGAGGTGCTCGACTGGTTCAAGGAGTGGATCGGGTATCCACCGGCTGCCGGCGGCATCCTCGTCAGCGGCGGCTCCGCGGCGAACATGACCGCGCTCGCGTGTGCGCGCGAGCGGCTCATCGGCCCGATGGCTGACGACCTCGTCGTCTACGTGCCCGACCAGGCCCACTCGTCGGTGGCCCGCGCGGCGCGGATCCTCGGCTTCCGCCCCGATCAGGTGCGTGTGCTGCCGGTGGGCCCCGGCTTCCGGCTGCAGCCCGAGACGCTGCGTGGGGCGATCGAGGCTGACCTCGCCGCCGGCCGCCGCCCGTTCTTCGTCTCCGCGAGCGGCGGGGCCACGAACACCGGTGCGGTCGACCCGCTCCCCGAGCTCGCCGAGGTCGCGGCCGCGTTCGGCCTGTGGTTCCACGTGGATGCAGCCTACGGCGGCTTCGCAGCCCTGACCGCACGGGGCCGGGTGGCCATGCGCGGCCTGGAGCTCGCCGACTCGGTCACCATGGATCCCCACAAATGGCTCTACCAGTCCTACGAGTGCGGCTGCGTGCTCGTACGGGACGGCGCTGCGCTGCGGCACGCGTTCGAGATCGCGCCCGACTACCTGCTGGACGCCGTGCCCGGCGAGGAGGAGGTCAACTTCTCCGATCTCGGCCTGCAGCTCTCGCGCACGAGCCACGCGTTCAAGGTGTGGCTGTCGGTGCACACGTTCGGGCTCGCGGCGTTCCGCGAGGCGATCGACACGTCGCTCGAGCTCACCGAGCACGCCCAGCGCCTCGTCGAGGCGAGCGAGTCGCTCGAGCTCGTCTCCCCCGCCTCGCTCGGAATGCTCTGCTTCCGCCGCCGCTTCGACGAGGCCCGGGACGAGTACGAGTCGGAGGCGATGCACACCGAGCTGCTGGCGGCGCTCGAGGCGAGCGGCATCGGCTTCGTCTCGTCCACCCGCCTGCGCGGCCGCTACGCGCTGCGGTTGTGCGTGATGAACCACACGACCCGGGCCGAGGACGTGGAGGCCGTGCTCGACTTCCTCGCCTCACATCCGGTCGATCGGCTCGAGAGCGCTCCCCGGCGAGTGGCCGACCGCTACCCCGACGTGAGGCGCGGCTGGCTCGGCCACTCGAGCCTCGCTCCCGCGTCGCTGACGGCGCTGCCGCTCTTCGCCGGGCTGTCCGACGAGCAGGCGGCGCGCGTGCTCGCGGTCGCATCCGAGCGGCGCGTCGACCCGGGCGAGACCGTCGTCGCGCAGTGGGAGGGCTCGCGCGAGCTCTACGTCGTCCTCGACGGGAGCGCCGGCGTCGTGCTCGACGGTGAGACGGTCGAGACCGTCACCGCGGGCGGCGTGTTCGGCGAGATCGCCGCGCTGGAATGGGGTGCCGGCTTCGGGTACGCCCGCACGGCCACGGTCGTCGCGACGACCTCGCTGAGGGCCCTCGTGCTCTCCGCCGCGGATGTCGGCGGCATCGTCCGCGAGGCGCCGGAGGTCGGCAAGCGGCTGCGTGCGATCGCGCAGGAGCGCCTGTACCGCACGTGAGCCTGGGCCTGCACGTACGGCGCGCGGGACACGTCCTGCGCATGGTCTTCGGGAACGACGAGCTGCGGCGTACCCAGCTCGCGTTCGCAGCCTTCAACGGTGCCGAGTGGGCCGTGTGGATCTCCATGCTCGTCTACGCCTACGATCGCGGCGGCGCCACCATGGCCGGCGCGGTCGCCCTGATCCAGCTCGTGCCGGCCACGCTGTTCGCGCCCGTCGGCTCGGTGCTGGCTGACCGGTTCCGCCCGGCACGGGTGCTGGCACTGGGCTACGTCGCGCAGGCCGTGGGCATGGGAGCCACGGCGGCGGTGCTGCTGCTCGGGGGGCCGGCAGCCCTCGCCTACGCCTGTGCTGCAGTTGCGGCCACGGCGGTGACGGTGACGCGCCCCACGCAGGCGGCACTCGCGCCCGCACTCGCGCGCGTGCCGGAGGAGCTGACCGCGTCGAATGTCGTCTTCGGCTGGACGGAGAGCGTCAGCGTGCTCGTGGCACCTGCGCTTGCCGGCGTCCTGCTCGCGACCGCCGGCCCCGGCTGGGTGTTCCTGTCGATGGGGCTGCTCGTGCTGGGCGGGGCCGCCCTGGTGGCCCCGATCGAGGGACCGGCCGCGGCCTCTGCAGAGGCCGGGACGAGCCCGTTGTCCGAGCTGGTGGACGGCTTCCGCGTGCTCGTGCTCGAGCCGGCGGCGCGGACGCTGGTGGGGATGCTCGGCGCCCAGTTCGTGGCGATCGGCATGCTCGACGTCCTCTTCGTCGTGCTGGCCGTCGACACGCTGGGCATGGGCGACGGCGGCGCCGGCTATCTGAACGCCGCCTTCGGGGCGGGTGGGGCGCTCGGGATCGGTGTCACCGCGTCGCTCGTCGGCAGGGCCCGGCTGATGCCGGCGGTGCTGGCGTCGCTGGCGCTCTGGGGCGCCTCGTTCGCCGTGATGACGGCCTGGTCTGCCCCCGTGGGCGCCCTCCTGCTGCTGGCGGTCGCCGGGGCGGCGCGGAGCCTGTTCGACGTGGCCGGCAGGACGCTGCTGCAGCGCACCGCACCCGCGGACGTGCTGGCGCGCGTCTTCGGCGTGCTCGAGGGCCTGACCATGGCCGGGCTGGCGGTCGGCTCGCTGCTCGCGCCGTTGCTCGTCGGCGCCGGCGGCGCGACCGCGGCGATCGTGGGGACGGGAGCGCTGCTGCCTCT
>DAIOGR010000162.1:0-1525 GCA_036745155.1 Gaiella sp. | reverse complement strand
CTCGACAAGGAGCCGTTCCTCGAGGTCGTGACCGGGCACCCGGTCGCAAGCACGGCGGCACACGCGATTGCCGCGGAGCGGCTCGGCCCGGACACGCAGGCGAGGTAGGCGGCTACCAGTCCGGGAACAGGTCGGCCGCGGGATGCGCGACCAACGGCGTCTGGCCGGTGCCGTTCGCGTTCATCGTGTAGATGTCGAAGTTGAGGCCGCCGGGACGGTTCGACGCAAACGCGATCTTGGCGCCGTCAGGAGACCACGCAGGTGACGTGTCCGGCTTCGAGTCCGTCGTCCTTCGCGTTTGCGAGGCGCCCGTGTCGGTCATCGTGTAGATCTCGAAGTTCGCCAGGCCGTCGCGGTTCGTCGAGAAGGCGATCGTCGAGCCGAACCAGTCGGGCTCCGAGTCGACGCCCGACGAGGTCGTCAGCCGGGTCTGGGACGTGCCGTTCGCGTTCATCGAGTAGATGTCGCCGTTGCCCGTGCGCGTGCTCGAGAAGGCGATCTTCGCCCCGGTCGACGACCAGGCGGGGAACGCGTCGGCCGCCCCGTCCGTGGTCAGCCTCGTCACACCGGTTCCGTTCGCGTTCATGACGAAGATGTCCAGGTTGCCACCGTTCCGGGTGCTGGAGAACGCGATCCTGGTTCCGTCGGGCGACCAGGCCGGCGAGGAGTCGATCGCCGAGTTCGTCGTCAGTCGCGTGACGTTGCTGCCGCTCGCGTCCATGACGTAGATCTCGATATTCCCGTCGCGCGTGCTCGTGAAGGCGATCTTCTTGCGATCTGGTGACCAGGCAGGCTCGGCGTCGATCGCGTTGCCGCTCGTCAACTGGACGGGGGCGCCGCCTCGCGTATCGGCCAGGTAGATGTCACCGTTCCCGGTGCGGGCGCTGGCGAAGACGACGAACGGCCAGATCACGTTGTAGGTGACCGACCGCGTCGCCGTGTGCCCGACGTTGTCGGTCGCGTTCACGGTGAAGGTCACGGTTCCGAGGCTCGTCGTGTTGAACGGCGTCCCCGACGCAACCGTGCCCGTGCAGGTAGCGACGCCGGAGCCGGCGTCGGAGCAGGCGAAGTCGGCCGGCGTGGCGCTCCCGAGTGTGTACGAGGCGCCGGCGACGGGGGCGCCGATGGTGATCGACGGAGGCGCGTTGTCGATCGGGATCACCTTCGTGGCGGTGCCGCCGTTGGAGCCTCGCGCCACGACCACGTGAACGCCTTCGCCGCTCACCGTGGGCTGTGGCGGCACTGCGTTGAAGGGCCCGCCGTCGACGCTCGCCTCGAGCGTGATCCCGGCGGGCCCGGTCACGACGATGCCCGTGCTTCCTGTGAACCAGCCACCGACGACGGGTGGCGCGGTGGGCGCCGGCGAGACGGTGATGCTGCCGGAAGGCGGCGCGGGAGCGGCCGCAGCGAAGTAGAAGCCCTTGTTCGTGCTCACACCGACGTTGCCGGCCGCGTCGACGGCCTGCACGAAGTACTCGAAGCTCGCGCCAGCGCTCGGCAGCGGGATTCCGCCCGACCAGCGCGC
>DAIOGR010000161.1:0-5401 GCA_036745155.1 Gaiella sp. | reverse complement strand
GCGAGCAGCTCGTCCTCGCAGTCGAGCAGGGAGAGCTGGCAGCCGTCGCACGACGAGAACTTCCAGACGGCCAGCTTCGGCTTCGCGGCGACCGCGGTCACAGCTCCCTCACCCCGATCAGTGCTTCCATCTCGTCGTAGCGGAACACCGCTCCGTCGCGGCAGATCAGCACGGGGCCGAGCTGGCAGTGGCCGCAGTGGCCGAGGCCGCAGCGCATGTTGCGCTCCATGGACACGTAGATGCGCTCCTTCGGCACGCCCTTGTCGAGGAGCGCCTTGGCCGTGAAGGTCATCATGATCTCGGGCCCGACGACGATCGCGGTGGCGGCCGCAGGGTCGAAGGCGGCGCCGGGGATGAGGCGCGGCACGACGCCGACACGGCCGTGCCAGTCGCCGACGGCGCTGTCGACCGTGACCCCGACCTCCACGTCGAAGCGCCCCCGCCAGTCCTCGAGCTCGCGGACGTAGAGCAGGTCGGAGGGGGTGCGGGCGCCGACGAGCAGGCAGAAGGACCCGTAGTCGTCGCGGTGCGTGAGCGCGTGGTAGATGGCCGGACGCACCGGCGCGAGGCCGATGCCGCCGGCCACGATCACGAGATCGCCGCCGCGGGCCTCCTCGAGCGGCCAGGTCGTGCCGAACGGCCCACGCACGCCGATCACGTCACCGGGCTCGCTCGCGCAGAGCGCTCGCGAGACGGGGCCGACGGCGCGGATCGTGTGGACGAGCTCGCCCCCCGGCTCGGGGGCGGCGCTCGTCGAGATCGGTACCTCGCCCACCCCGAACGCGTAGAGCATGTTGAACTGACCCGGGGCGGGAACGATCGAGGCGCCGAGCGGCTCGAGCAGGAGCGTCCAGGTGTCGGCCGTCTCGGGTGCGCGCGACACCACCCGGTAGGGCTCGGGGGCCATCGCGCCCCGCGGCTGCGCCTCAGCTGCCGGAGCCGTCGCCATACACGTCCAGGAGGAGCGTTCGCGTGTGCTGCAGCCGGTCGATCATCACCTGGGCGAACCGCCGCAGCAGCTCGTAGCCGAGCGCGTGGTCGGCCTCGCACTTGCCGCGCAGGCAGGCGCCGTCGAAGGCCACGACGCCCGAGTCCTCGACCGCGCGGGCGTCGAAGTGCCAGACGTACGGCGGGAACAGCCACGACCAGCCGAGCACCTCACCTGGCTCGACCGTCTCGATGGTGACGTCACCGCGGCCGGGAACATGGGTCGAGAGCGCGACGCGGCCCCGCCGCACCAGGTAGAAGGTGTCGGCAGCGTCGCCCTCGCGGAAGAAGCGCTCGTCCTTGAAGAAGGCGACGTTGTGCGCGCAGCCGGCGATCAGCTGCAGCTGCGCCGGCTCGAGGCCCGCGAAGACCGGGCTCTCGGCGACGATCTCGTCAAGCGTTTGCATGATCGACCTCCCCGTCGGCCGCCCGGATCGCCGCGAGCTCCTCGGTCACGTCGATCCCGACCGGGCACCACGTGATGCAGCGGCCGCAGCCGACGCATCCCGACGTGCCGAACTGGTCGATCCAGGTGCCGAACTTGTGAGTGAGCCACTGGCGGTAGCGGGCCCTCGAGGAGGGGCGGATGGCGCCGCCGTGGATGTACGAGTAGTCGACGGAATAGCAGGAGTCCCACCGGCGCCACCGCTCGGCGGCCCCGTCCTCGAGCACGTTGACGTCCTCCACCGAGGTGCAGAAGCAGGTGGGGCAGACGAGCGTGCAGTTGCCGCACGTGAGGCAGCGCTGGCCGGCGTCGGCGAAGCGGGGATGATCGAGGTTGCGGGCGAGGAGGTCGCGCAGGTCGAACGGGTCGAGCGTGCGCCCCATCATCCCGATCGCCTCGTGCGTGACCCGCAGCGCCGCCTCGATGTCGACGGGCGTCGCCACATGCCCCATCAGGTCGGCGAGCACCTCGGCGCCTCGCTCCGAGCCGGCCTCGACGACGAAGCGGTGCTCGCCCTCGAGCAGCTCCGTCAGCGCCAGGTCGTAGCCGCTCTCGGCGCGGGGGCCCGTCCCCAGCGACGCGCAGAAGCAGGTGCCGCCGGGGGTGCCGCAGTTGACGGCGACGAGGAAGGCGCCTTCGCGACGGCCGGCGTAGTCGCGGTCGACGTACGCACCCTCGAGGAAGACGCGGTCCTGCACTGCGATCGCGTGAAGGTCGCAGGAGCGCACGCCGAGCAGCGCGAACGGCCGCTCGGGCGGCGGCTCCTCGACGAGCTCCGGCGCCGCGCCGTCCCGCTTGCGTGCCTGCCAGAGGCGCACCCGCGCCGGCAGCAGGTAGCGCTTCCAGGACTGCGGGCCGACGGGATAGCCAAAGCGGGCCTCGTCGTCGCGGCGCTCGAGCCGGTAGGTGGCGGCCTCCTGCACCTCGGTCCACCCGGCCGGCAGCTCGTCGGCCGACTCGATCTCCTCGTAGACGATCGCGCCCTCGCGCTTCGTCGGGCCGACGACGCAGTAGCCGCGGTCGCGCAGCACCGCGACCAGGGCGTGCAGGCCGTCGAGGTCGATGGTGGCGGCAGGCGGCGGATCGATCAGAACGGGCTCCTCATGCACTCGCTGTCAGCCTGGATCCTGCCGAAAACGCTGTCATCGGTACAGCTCCCCTCGGACGGTACGGGAATGCCGCAACCCGGGACGGGGTCGTCCCGTTGCGCTGGCAGCGGCCGGCGGGCAGCCTTGAGGGGTGGCCCCGTCCGTCGCCCTGGAGCGAGTGCGCCTGCGCGTGCGAGGTGTGGTGCAGGGCGTCGGCTTCAGGCCGTTCGTGCACCGTCTCGCCGCGCGGCACGAGCTGACGGGGTTCGTGCTCAACGACGCCGAGGGCGTGACGATCGAGGCGCAGGGCGCCGCCTCCTCGCTGCGGGAGTTCGCCGCCGCGATCGTGGCGGAGGCCCCGGCACTCGCCCGCGTGGACGAGCTCGTCACTTCACCCTGCCCGGTGCATCCCGAAGCGGGGTTCTCGATCCGGGCGAGCGGCCACGCGACGGCCGGCCGGCAGACCCTGATCCCACCCGACGCCGCCACCTGCGACGACTGCCTGCGGGAGCTCTTCGACTCCGGCGACCGGCGCTACCGCTACCCCTTCATCAACTGCACGAATTGCGGCCCGCGCTTCACGATCGTCACCGCCGTCCCGTACGACCGGCCGAGCACGACGATGGCCGGCTTCCCGCTCTGCGCCGCCTGCCGCCGGGAGTACGAGGACCCCGCCGACCGGCGTTTCCACGCCGAGCCGACCGCGTGCCCCGACTGCGGGCCACGACTGTCGCTGCCGCTCGAGCAGGCGGCCGGGCTCCTGCACGACGGCGGCATCCTGGCCGTGAAGGGGCTCGGCGGCTACCACCTCGCGTGCGACGCGACCGACGAGGAAGCCGTCGCGCGGCTGCGGGCGCGCAAGTTCCGGGAGGAGAAGCCGCTCGCGGTGATGACCGCCGATCCCGGGTCGCTCGCCGTCCTCTCCTCCGCGGAGACGGCGCTGCTCGAGGGCGTGGCCCGGCCGATCGTGCTCGTCCCGCGTCGCGACGACGCCCCGCTCGCGCGCTCGGTCGCGCCGGGCTCGCCGTGGCTCGGGCTGCTGCTGCCCTACACGCCGCTCCATCACCTTCTCTGCCACGACGTCGGCCGGCCGCTCGTGATGACGAGCGGCAACCGCTCCGACGAGCCGATCGCGATCGACGACGAGGACGCCCGGCACCGGCTCGCGGGGATCGCCGACGCCTTCCTCAGCCACGACAGGCCGATCCACCGCCGCTGCGAGGACTCCGTCGTCCGCGCGGCCTTCCCGCTGCGGCGCTCGCGCGGGCACGTGCCACGGGCCCTGCGGCTTCCCGTCGCCGCACCCATCGCCTTCGTCGCGGCGGGCGCGGAGCTGAAGAGCACGTTCTGCGTCGCGCGCGGCACCGAGGCTTTCCTCTCTCCTCATCTGGGCGACCTGGACAGCGAGGCCGCCTTCCGCGCCTTCCGCACCGACCTGTCGCTGTACCTCGACATGCTGGGCGTCGAGCCGGCGGCTGTCGCGTGCGACCTGCATCCCGAGTACCTCGCCACCAAGTGGGCGCTGGAGCAGGAGCTGCCGCTCGTCGAGGTGCAGCACCACCACGCGCACGCTGCCGCCTGCCTCGCCGAGCACGGCGAGACGGGCGAGGCGCTCGCGGTCGTCCTCGACGGCACCGGCTTCGGCACCGACGGGACGCTCTGGGGCGGAGAGGTCTTCCGCTGCGATCTCGCCGCGTTCGAGCGGGTGGCGCATCTCGAGGCGGTGCCGCTGCCGGGCGGCGAGGCCGCGATCCGTGAGCCGTGGCGCCTGGCCGCCTCGTATCTCGAGCGGGCCGGCCGGCCCGTGCCGTTCGAGCGCTGGCCGCTCGTGCGGGAGAGCCTCAAGGTCAACGCGCCGTCGACGTCGGGAGCCGGCCGCCTGTTCGACGCGGCCGCGGCACTACTCGGCGTGCGCGAGCGCGTCAGCTACGAGGGCCAGGCAGCGATCGAGCTGGAGCACCTGGCGGGTGCCGTGCCGGCGCCCGCCTACGAGTGCAGGGTCGCCGGTGGCGTGATCTTCGGGGCGGACCTGGTCGGGCGCGCGCACGACGACCTGGCTGCGGGACGCCCGCGCGAGGAGATCGCCGCGGCCTTCCACGAGGGAGTTGCCGCCGCGTTTGCCGCGGCGTGCTCGGAGGCTGCCGGCTCGGGCACGGTCGTCCTCTCGGGCGGCTGCTTCCAGAACCTGCGCCTGCTCGGATCGTTGCGAGAGCGGCTCGAGACCGCCGGCTTCCGCGTGCTCTCGCACCGGCTCGTCCCCCCGAACGACGGCGGCGTCAGTTACGGTCAGGCTGCCGTCGCAGCTACGAGGTTGTCGCAATGTGCCTAGGGATTCCCGGACAGGTGATCGAGCTCGTCGACCGCGACGCGGGTCTCGCGAAGGTCGACATCTCCGGCGTGCGCCGTGATGTCAGCGTGGCGCTCGTCGACGAGCCGTCCGCGCCGGTCGAGGTGGGCGACTGGGTGCTGATCCACGTCGGCTTCGCGCTCGCCCGCATCGACGAGGACGACGCGCGCGAGACCCTCGCGCTGCTCGAGCGCGGCGCCGAGCTCCAGCGCGAGCTCGACGAGCTGCGGCGAGGAACCGTATGAGCGAGCTCGCGCGGGAGCGCTGCCTCACCTGCTCGGACGACGCGGTCGAAGCCGCCGTCGTGTCCGTGGACGGCCGGGAAGCGGTCGTGCTCGTGGCCGGCGGGCACGAGCGCGTGGCGATCGACCTCGTCCCCGACGCCGCCCCCGGCGACCTGCTGCTCTGTCACGCAGGCATTGCGCTCGAGCGGCTCGAGCCGCCGAGCGAGGGCCGGCAAGTGACACTGTGTCACGAAATTCCTTCGGCGTCGCGGGGCGCGGGCCCGGCCGGGTCATGAAGTACGTCGACGAG
>DAIOGR010000160.1:0-5426 GCA_036745155.1 Gaiella sp. | reverse complement strand
CGGCGAAGAGCAGCGTCTCGCAGGGCAGGTTGACGCCGTGGCCGAGCACGTCCGTGGCGACGGTGACGTCGGAGGCGCCCGAGATGAAGCGATCGATCTCCTCGCGGCGGGAGCCCAGCGGCATGGCCCCGTAGAGCACCGACACCCTTCCCGGCTGCAGGCGGTTGACCTCGCCGGCGAGCGCGATCACCGCCTTGCGGCTGAAGGCGACGACAACCGTCCCCGGGGTGAGGGAGCGGAGCGACCGCTCACCGACGAACTCGAGCGGGAGCTTCCGCTCGAAGACCTTCACGTCCGCCTGGGGGAACGCGTGCAGGACGAGCGGCTCGGCGTCGAGCGCGCCCAGGAGCAGGATGTGGCGGTAGTCGCCACCGAGCAGCAGCCGAGTCCAGGCGGAGCCGCGCTCCGGATCGTCCGCCCACTGCACCTCGTCGAGCACGAGCACCTCGCCCCGCGTGGGAGCCATCTCGACGGTGCAGCAGATGATCGCCGCATGCTCGTTGATGCGCTCCTCCCCCGTGACCAGCCCGACGCACTCCTCACCGAGCTCGCCGGAGAGCCGCCTGTACGCCTCCTGCGCCAGCATGCGCAGCGGCCCGGCATAGACGCCCCGCCCCTGCGCCTTCAGCACCTGCAGCGCGTGGTACGTCTTCCCCGAATTCGTAGGCCCCAGGTGCGCGACCACCGTCTCGGGCTGCGTGTGACGCTCGGGGAGCGCGATCTCGATGCCACGCTCGGCGCGGCGCACGGACGCGCTCGCGCCGGCCGCGCGCGCACGGTCGTGCCGCTCGGAGCGGCTGGGCCGGCGTGCCCGGCCCCTCCCCTGTCTGCGTCCGCCGGGCATGGTGCGAGCGTAGCCGTCAGCGTGCGCGCAGCCGGCGGGGGCTCACGCGAGGCGGGGCACGCCTCGCCCTGCGTCAGACCTTCAGGAAGCGGCGGAGCGTCATGCCGGAGCCGACGGCGCCGACGGCGAGGCCGACGACGAGCAGCGCGAGCGCGGTGAGAGGGAAGGACAGCGCCTTCACGTCCGAGCTCGTCTCGATATGCCCGAGGATCGACGGCAACGCGACCTCCTTGCCCAGCAGGAGCAGCAGGATCGCGGCGAGGGAGCCGCCGAGGCCGCACAGCAGCCCCTCCAGCATGAACGGGCCACGCACAAACCAGTTCGTCGCCCCGACGAGCTTCATCACCTCGATCTCACGGCGCCGGGAGAAGATGGAGAGCCGGATGGTGTTCGCGATCAGCAACACCGAGGCGATCAGCAGCACGATCACGGCGACGAGGAACACCACCCAGATCACGCGGGCGACCTGCAGGATCCGCTTGGAGGTCTGCTGTCCGTCCTTGATCTTCTCGACGCCCGCGAACTTCTGCTGGCGGAGGTCGCCGGCGATCGCCTTGACGTCGTCGGCACGCGCGGGCGTGATCTCGTACGAGGCGGGCAGCGGGTTGGAGGGGAGGTTCGCGGTGAGCTCCGGATACTTCTTGCTCATGCGGTCGAGCGCTTCCGACCGGGAGACGAACTGGTACTCCTTCACGCGCCCCTGCGTCACCTCCTTGTCGAGGAAGACGCGGACGGCGTTCACCTGCTTTGGCTTCACCTGGTCGACGAAGAACACCTTCACCTCGAGCTGGGACTTGACGTGGTCGGACCACGAGACGACCCACGTGCCCAGGGCGATGAAGAGGCCGAACAGGAACATGCCGATGAGCACGGTCATGGTGGCCGCGACGGAGGTGGAGAGGTTCGCGCCGATCGAGCGCACTGCCTCGGAGAAGACGAGCCGGAAGCGGCTGATCATTCGGTCTCGTAGCCTCCGCGGCGCTCGTCGCGCATCAGCTTCCCGTGATCGAGCGCGATCACGCGCTTGCGCATCTTGTCCACCATCTCGCGGTCGTGCGTGACCATGAGGATGGTGGTGCCGCCCGCCGTGTTGATGCGGTGCAGCAGCTGCATGATCCCGACCGACGTGTCGGGGTCGAGGTTGCCCGTCGGCTCGTCGCAGATCAGGAGCGGTGGGTGGTTGACGACGGCGCGCGCGATCGACACGCGCTGCTGCTCACCGCCGGAGAGCTCGTCGGGCCGCGAGCCCATCTTGTGGGAGAGGCCGACGAGGTTGAGCACCTCGGGCACCTTCTTGCGGATCGATGCGGTCGACTCGCCTTGCACCTTGAGCGCATACGCGACGTTCTCGGCCGCGGTGCGGTTGGGCAGGAGCTTGAAGTCCTGGAACACGCAGCCGACGTTGCGGCGCAGCAGGGGCACCTTCGACTGCTTGAGGCGCCCGAGGTCGCGCCCGCCGACGATGATCCGCCCGGACGTCGGCTCGAGCTCCTTCAGGAGCAGCCGGATGATGGTCGACTTGCCGGAGCCGGAGGCGCCGACGACGAATACGAACTCTCCCTTGTCGATCACGAACGAGACGCCGTCGAGCGCGGTGACGTTCGGCTCGTAGATCTTGCGCACCTCGGAGAGCACGATCATGGAGGCGCTGCCATGCTGCTCGTCCGCGCCGCTGACGGCGGGATCTGGCTCGGCAAGCGCCGTCGCGGCGGGTGTCATGGGGAGATCGTCGTCCAGCACCGGATCAAGTGATGAAGCCGGCCGCACGGGCCGCCCCGGTTCGGGTTGCCTGTCGAGTGTAGCTGACATGCCTTACACCACCCTGCCGGCGGCCTTGGCCAGCAGGTAGGCATGCACGAAGCCGTCGAGGGCGCCGTCGAGTACGCCCTGGGCGTTGCCGACCTCGAAGTCGGTGCGGTGGTCCTTCACCATCTGGTACGGATGCAGCACGTAGGAGCGGATTTGACTTCCGAAGCCGATGTCCTGCGTGGCGCCGCGCTCCCGGGCGATCTCGGCCTCGCGCTGCTCCTCCTGCACCTCGGCGAGCCTCGACTTGAGGATCCGCATGGCGGTGGCCTTGTTGGAGGTCTGCGACCGCTCGTTCTGGCACTGCACGACGATGCCCGTCGGGATGTGGGTGATGCGCACAGCTGAGTCCGTCTTGTTGACGTGCTGCCCTCCGGCACCGCTCGCGCGGTAGGTGTCGACGCGCAGGTCGCTCTCGTCGATCTCGACCTCGTCGTCCTCGGGCAGCAAGGGCGCGACGACGACCTGGGCGAAGGCCGTGTGGCGCCGGTGGGCCGAGTCGTACGGCGACTGGCGCACGAGGCGGTGCACGCCGCGCTCGGCCTTGAAGGCCCCGTACGCGTTCTCGCCCTTGACGGTCATCGTGGCGGACTTGAGGCCCGCCTCCTCCCCGGGGCTCGCTTCCACGAGCTC
Source organism: Gaiella sp. (assembly GCA_036745155.1). Taxonomy (GTDB): domain Bacteria; phylum Actinomycetota; class Thermoleophilia; order Gaiellales; family Gaiellaceae; genus Gaiella. Next base: position 2,143 of record DAIOGR010000160.1, on the reverse strand, counting down.
GGCCTGGTAGCCGCGGTCGGACGTCCAGCGCAGGTACATGCGCAACAGCATCTCGGCCCAGTCCTGGGCGTCGGTGCCGCCGGTGCCGGCGTTGATCGAGACGACGGCGTCACCGGGGTCGTACTCGCCGTTGAAGAGCGCGTCCTCCTGCAGACGGGCGAGCTCGGCCACGACCGGCTCGAGCTGGGCGTGGAGCTCGTCCTCGAGTGACGGGTCGAGCTCGTACAGCTCGCGGGCGTCAGCGACCTCGCGGTCGAGCCGGTGGTAGCGGTCGAGACGCCGGGCGACGCGGGCGTGCTCCGTCGAGATGCGGGCCGCCTGCTGCTGGTCGTCCCAGAAGCCGGGTGCGCCCATGGCGGCCTCGAGCTCGGTCTGGCGGGCCGTTAGCTGGTCGGGGTCAAAGGTACTCACGAACCCAGGCAAGCTGGGCTCCGAGCTCCTCGAGCTGATGATCGAGCGTCTGGCTGGAGATCTCGGCCACGGAGCGATGGTACCGGCAACCCACGCGCCGACCGGTTGGCCGGTGCGGCTCCCTCAGAGAGCCCTGGCGAGCACGGGGCCGCGCGGGCTGTCGCCGGCGTGCTCGAAGCCTTCGCGACGGTAGAGGCCGAGCGGGCCGGTCCAGAGGTCTTCCTCGTTCAGGGTCGCGTCTTCGCGCGGGTAGGCCTCGACGCGCGTCACCCCGCGTGCACGCAGGTCGTCCAGGGAATGACGGAGCAGCGTGCGCGCGACACCCTGGCCGCGATGGGACGGGGCGACCAGGAAGCATGTGATCGCCCACGTCGCCGGGTCCGGCTCGAGGCCGAGCTGAACCACGAGCTTCTCGAGCCGGTCGCGCGGGCCGACCTGGCACCAGCCCACCGGTTGGAGGCCGTCGTAGGCGAGGTGCCCGTCGTATTCGCCCGCATCGCAGAGGGACTCGCGGAGAGCGGCGTTCTCGGCGGCGGTGCGCTCGCCCCAGCCCTCCCAGGTCGGCACCCACCAGGCGACGCAGCGACACCAGCCGGCACCGTTCTCGTCGCAGTGGAGCCGGCGGAAGTCGTCACGCCGGCGCTCGTCGAAGCGGAAGACCCGGAACCGGTTCATGTGGGTCTTCCTGCGACCAGCTCGCGGGCGAGCAGGCACACACAGAGCCAGGCGAGGCCCACGCAGAACCCGGCCAGGACGTCGCTGACGAAGTGCACGTTCAGAACGACCCTGCTGACGCCGACTCCGACACCGATCGAGAAGCCGAGGACGAGCATCCCGGCGGCTGCGGCCGGCGACCGTGCACGCCCCGCCGCGATCAGGGCGAGCGCTCCGAACATGGCAATGCCGGTGGCGGCATGGCCACTCGGGAACGAGGTCGAGTGAGGCAGGTCGATGGGGCTGCCGGCGTCGGGGCGAGGGCGCTCGTAGACCGACTTCAGCATCACGACGATCACCTGCACCCCGAGCGCGGCGACGACGAGCAGGACAGCATCGGGGCGACGACCGGCGCGCACGAGCAAGAGGCCGACGATCCCGACGAGCAGGGCGACCCCGACGATCCCTCCGACCCAGGTGAAGGGCCGAGCCAGCCATTCCACCCACCCCGGCATCTGGCCCGCCACCCACTTCTCCACGCGCACGTCGAGATCGACGATCGGCTCGCTCTCGAGGTACGCGTCGGCGAGCGCGAAGAAGCCGGTCGTCGCCAGCGCCGCGATGGCGCCGAGCACGACGGCCGGACCCCTGCGGGACGCAGCGCTCGTCACCCGAGCGCCTGCCCGGGCGGACGGCCCTGAGCCCGGGCCTGGCACCGCCGGGCCAGGAGGTCGCCTTCGGCGACGTCGCGGCGTCCCCCACGTGCCCCCAGGGGGGCGGGCAGCCCCCCTCTGGTCACCGTAGCGAGCGAACGGTCACGCATTCGTGCCGGGATCGTGCCGACTTCCGCACCGCGCCGCCACAGGGGCCGCAGCAGCGCGAGCGGACTGCAAAGACCAGCGAAGTGCTCAGCCGGCCGCAGGAGCGGCCGCTCGGTGGCGTCGCGCGGCCCTGACGCCTCCGACGCGCCGCTGAGGTCGCGTCGGGAGGGGGAACAGTGCGCCAGCACGGGCTCTCGACCAGAACAGCCTCAGCGGCGCGAGCAGGTCTCGATCGTCGACGCTGCGGCCCTGACGCC
>DAIOGR010000159.1:3360-5444 GCA_036745155.1 Gaiella sp. | reverse complement strand
GGCGAGTTGATCGCCCCGCCGCAGAGGATGACCTCGTTCGCCCGCACGACCTCTGTGCCCCGCTTCCCGGCGATCTCGACACCGGTCGCGCGCGCCCCGTCGAACAGCACCCGGGAGACGAGCGTGCCACAGCGCACCTCGAGATTGGGTCGCTTCATGACGGGGTGGAGGTAGGCGCGGGCCGCACTCAGCCGACGGCCCCGGTGGATGTTGCGGTCGAAATGCGCGAACCCCTCCTGCCGGTAGCCGTTGACGTCGTCGGTGAGGGGGTAGCCGGCCTGCTGCACCGCCTCGAGGAACGCGCCGAACAGGGGGTTCGTGGCCGGCCCGCGCTCGAGCACGAGCGGGCCTTCGCCGCCGCGCCACTCGTCGGGGCCTGCGAGACACGTCTCCATGCGCTTGAAGTACGGCAGGCAGTGCGCGTAGTCCCAATGCTCGAGGCCGGGAACGGTGGCCCAGCGCTCGTAGTCGAGCGGGTTGCCGCGCTGGAAGATCATCCCGTTGATCGAGCTCGAGCCGCCCAGCACCTTGCCGCGCGCGTGGTAGATGCGCCGCTCGTTCATGTGCGGCTCCGGCTCCGATTCGTACTTCCAGTCGTAGAAGCGGTTGCCGATCGGGAAGGCGAGCCCGGCCGGCATGTGGATGAAGATGTCCCAGAGCGAGTCGTTGCGCCCCGCCTCCAGCACGAGCACGCGCGTGGACGGATCGGCGCTGAGCCGGTTCGCGAGCGCGCAGCCGGCAGAGCCGCCGCCGACGATGACGAAGTCCCAGGCCTGCTCGCTCACGACGTCTCCACTCCGCCCTCCATTCGCCGCTGCCTCCACGCCTCGGTGTCCGCGAGGTCGTTGAACGTGAAGATATGGAACCCGGCGACCTTGTGCTCGGGGTCGGTGAGCAGGGAGCCGAGCCCCTCGACGAGCGGGTCGGGGTTGAAGCCGCCCGGGCGCAGGAAGCGGCCCGCGAAGCTGCCGTGCTTGCGCAGGAAGCGCAGCGAGTCGCCGATGCCGATCCGGGCCGACACGCGCAGCAGCTTCGTGCGTGCGACGGCGCCGGGAATCCCGACGAGGATCGGCAGGCGCGTGCCGCGCGCCCACACGGCCTCGATCCAGCCGGCGGTCACGGCCGGGTCGAAGCACACCTGGCTCGCGATGTACGTCGCGTAGCGCTCCTTCTCGAACATGGCCGCGATCGTCGTCTCGTCGTCGATCAGCGGATGGCTCTCCGGGTAGCCGGTGATGCCGACCTGGGCGAACGGGTGCCCGAGCTCCGCCATGGCCGCGAGCAGCGGCGCTGCGCCCGCGAACGGCCCGTGCGGCTCCTGCGCATCGCCCGCCACCACGAAGACGTCACGCACGCCCATCTCGCCGGCACGCGACACGAGCTCGGCCAGGTGATCCCGGCTCTGGACGAGCCTCGCCGACATGTGCGGCACGACCTCGTACCCGTGCCGGCGCAGCCGTGCGGCGAGAGCGAAGGTCGGCTCGAGCCCCTTGGTCGGCGACGCCGTCACGGTCAGCGTGACGTCTCGCGGCACGTGCTCCAGCACCTGCTCCTCGATCCCTTCGAGCGGCAGCACCTCGTAGCGCGACCGCGCGAGCAGCCCCGCGACGGCGTCGTCCAATGCCGAGCGCGATGTCGTGGCCTCTGCCATCAGACGTTCGAGTCGGGGAACGAGGCCTTCTTGCGCTCGATCCATTCGCACAGCTCGGCGTCGACGGCGTCGTCGATCGCCGGCGCCTCGTACTCGGCGAGCATCCGCTTCCAGACGGCGTTCGCCCGCTGCGCCGCGTCCCGGGAGCCTTCCGCCTCCCACTGCTCGAAGCTGGCGTTGTCGGCGAGGGGCGAGCGGTAGAAGGCCGTCTCGAAGTTCGCGAGCGTGTGCGGGTGGCCGAGGAAGTGCTGGCCGGGCTCGTTCGTGAGGAACGCATCGAGTGCCTGTCCGTTCTCCGACAGATCGACGCCCTTCGCGAACGCATGCCACATCCCGAGCTGGTCGGCGTCCAGGACGAACTTCTCGTAGCCCATCGCGAGCCCGCCTTCGAGCCAGCCTGCCGCATGGAGCACGAAGTTGACGCCGCCGAGCA
>DAIOGR010000159.1:0-3260 GCA_036745155.1 Gaiella sp. | reverse complement strand
AGCGTCTGCGCGCAGGTCGCCGCCACGGTGGCGGGGCTCATGGCGCCGGCGAGGATGAACGGCGTCATCATCACCGCCTGGTTCGCCTCGGCGTAGGCGGTCGCGGCGCCGAGCATGGTCGCGTCCCAGACGAGCGGCGAGTTCGCGTTGATCAGGCTGAAGACGACGGTGTTCGACTCCAGGAAGTCGGCGCCGAAGACGATCCGCGCCAGCTCCACGGTGTCGCGGGCGCGCTCCGGGTGCGTGACCGATCCCATGAACGGCTTGTCGGAGTAGCGCAGGTGGGCGTACACCATGTCGAGGTGCCGCTTGTTGACGGGAAGGTCGACCGGCTCGCACACGGTGCCGCCCGAATGGTGGATGTGGGGGGTGGCGTAGGCCAGCTTCACGAAGTTGCGGAAGTCCTCGATCGTCCCGTAGCGGCGCCCGTTGTCGAGGTCGGTGACGAACGGCGAGCCGTAGGCGGGCGCGAAGATCGTGTTGCGGCCGCCGAAGACGACGCTGTTGGCCGGGTTGCGGGCGACCTGCGTGAACGTCTCGGGCGCCGTGGCCTGGACGATGCCGCGGCACATGCCGCGCGGGAAGCGGACGCGCTCGCCCTCGACGTGGGCGCCGGCCTCGGCGAAGAGCCGCACTGCCTCGGGGGCGCCGTGGAACTCGATCCCGACCTGCTCGAGGATCGTGTCGGCGTTCTGCTCCAGCAGCTCGAGGCCCTCGTCGGAGAGCACCTCGAACGGGGCCAGGGCCCGCGTCAGGAAGGGGACGCGCTCCACGGCGGCATGCAGCCGCGCGGCCTGCCGTCCTGCGCGGCCGCCGCTCCGCCTGCCGGTCGTCGAGTCCGTCATGTCGGTCTCCTCTCGTGGGTGGCGCCGGCACGCCGGCGGCGCGGCCGGTCTCCCCGCTCGGGCGCGACGGCTGTCCGCCGCGGGGGGAGCGGGACGGCCGCGGCAAGCCGCGGCGTGGGGTCGAGCTCGTGTGGGATCGCCATCGCGTGGACGAAGTGCTCCTGGAAGCGCGGCTCCACCGCAGTCTCGATCTTCTCGACGCCGCGGACGACCTCCTCGATCTCGGGGCGCGCCTTGCGGTCGAGCAGCGCGATCCGGGCGCCCGTTCCCGCCGCGTTCCCGGCCGAGGTGACGCGCTCCGGGTCGCAGTCGGGGACGAGGCCGAGGACGAGCGCGTGCACCGGGTCGATCTGGGCGCCGAAGGCGCCGGCGAGACGGATCCGCTCGACCTGCTCGATGCCGTACGCGTCCATCAGCAGCCGGCAGCCGGCGTACAGGGCGGCCTTGGCGAGCTGGATCTGGCGGATGTCGTTCTGCGTGATCGTCAACTGCGGCTGCCCGTCGTAGAGCACGTACGAGAACGTGCGCCCGTCGGCGACGAGGCGCGGGGTGCGCGCGGCGAGCGCGCCGTCGATCGTGCCGTCGGTCGTGATCACGCCGGCGAGGTGCAGCTCTGCGACGACCTCGATGATGCCGGAGCCGCAGACCCCGGTCACCTGTGTGCCGGCGAAGCCGGGCTCGTCCGACCACGCGTCGCAGCCGATCACCTTCACCCGCGGCTCCAGCGTGTCCGGATCGATGCGCACCCGCTCGACCGCCCCGGCTGCGGCTCGCTGCCCGCAGCTGATCTGGGCGCCCTCGAAGGCAGGCCCGGTGGGGCTCGAGGCGGCGAGCAGCCGGTTGCGGTTGCCGAGCACGATCTCGGCGTTCGTGCCCACGTCGACGATCAGGTTCACTTCGTCGGTCAGGTGCGGGCCCTCGGAGAGGATCACGCCGGCGGTGTCGGCGCCGACGTGACCGGCGATGCACGGGAGCACGTAGGCGCGGGCGCCCTCGTTGACGGGAAGCCCGAGGTCGGTGGCGCGGAGTCGCAGCGCCTCGTCGACAGCCAGCGCGAAGGGCGCGCCGCCGAGCTCCGTCGGGTCGATGCCCAGCAGGAGGTGGTGCATGATCGGGTTGCCGACGACGGTGAGCTCGAGCACGTCGTTGCGGTCGACTCCCGCGTCGCGGGCGAGCTCGGCCGTCAGCTTCGCGAGGCAGCCGCGCACCGCCTTCGTCAGCTCCTGCTCGGCGCCCGGGTTCATCATCACGTACGAGACTCGGCTCATCAGGTCCTCGCCGAAGCGGATCTGCGGGTTCATCGCGCCTGCCGAGGCGAGCACCTCTCCGGTGTGCAGGTCGCACAGGTGCCCGGCGACCGTGGTCGAGCCGACGTCGAACGCGATGCCGTAGGCCGCGTCGTGGAAGCCGGGCCAGATCGCCGTCACGGCCGCGCCGTCGTGCACCGCCACGGTGACGCTCCACGCGCCGGGGCCTTGTGACACTGTGTTACTTGCGCGGAGCGCGCGCTGGAGCGCCCGCACGACGTGGGGGTCGAACGACAGGCCCGTCAGCGACCACTCGCGCTCGAGCGCGTCGCGGAGGCGGGTGAGGTCGCTCGTCGGCACCGCCAGGTCCGGCTCGGTCACCTCGACCGTGTGCAGTCGGACGACGGGGTCGACCTCGATCGGATGGGCGTCGGCCTCCTTCCGCACCACCTGGCGGTAGACCTGGCTCTCGGGCGGCACGTCCACGACGACGTCGCCCGCGAGCGAGGCGGTGCAGCCCAGGCGCCGCCCCGCGGCGAGCGGTCGCTCCGCCGCGTAGGCGCGCTCGACCTCGCTCACGGGCGTCAGATGGGCCGCCCGCGAGACGATGCCGTGCTTCGCGTGCTCGCCCTCGCTCACCTCCACCTGGCAGCGCCCGCAGATGCCGCGGCCGCCGCAGACCGAGTCGATGTCGACGCCCAGCCGGCGCGCCGCTTCGAGCACGGTCGTGCCGCCGGCGAAGCGGCCGCGCCTTCCCGACGGCGTGAACACGACGAGGTGGTCGGCGGTGTCCGTCGGGGAGGCACCTGGCGTCACGCGGCGGCGGCCCTTCGCCGGCCCTCGCGGCCGCCGCGCCGGCCGCCCTGCGGGCCGTCGGGTGTGTCGCCGTGCCGGGCGATCCAGGCGGCGCAATGCTCGTCGTTCCCCATCATCACGTCCGCGGCCCAGACCGCCCTGCGCATCTCCTCGTGGAGGGGGCTCGTGATCGCCGAGGTCATCCCCGACGCGATCGCCATCGGCAGGAAGGCGGCGTTCAGCCCGGGCCGGTTCGGCAGGCCGAAGCTGATGTTGGAGGCGCCGCAGGTGGTGTTCACGCCGAGCTCCTCGCGCAGCCGCCGCACGAGGCGAAAGACCTGGCGGCCGGCCGTGCCCATGGCCCCGATCGGCA
>DAIOGR010000158.1:0-5459 GCA_036745155.1 Gaiella sp. | reverse complement strand
CTAGAGGGCGTCGCCTGCCCCGAGCCTCGCCCCGTGGCCTCCCGTGCCGGCACGCGCTCTGGGGTCGATCACGCCCGCGAGCAGGTCCGCTGCGAGGTTGGCGAGCACGACGACGGCTCCCGTGACGAGCACGATGCCGACGATCACCGGCCGGTCGAACCCGGCAAAGCCCTGGAGGGCGATGATCAGCAGCCGCCCGAGCCCGGGCAGGCCGTACACCACCTCGACGAAGAGCGCGACCCCCAGCGCCGTGCCGACATCCATCGCCACCATCGTCGTGACGACCGGGATGACGCCCGGAACGACGTGTCGCGCAAGCACGCGCCGCTCGCTCGCCCCCTTCGCGCGCGCCACCGTGACGAACGGCTCGTGCAGGACGGACAGCGACTGCGTGCGGATCTGTCGGACGTAGAGCGCGAGGAAGAGCAGGCTGAACGAGAGCCACGGCAGCACGAGATGCGCCGCCCAGTCGAGCGGCCCGCCACACCCGGACGCGCCTGCCCCGAGAGCTCCCGGGCCTGTGTCGCCGAAGAAGGGGCAGTACCCCTGGTCGGGCAGCCAGCCGAGCCTGCGGCCGACGACCAGCTGCAGCACGAGGGCGGCCACGAGCGGATGGGTCGAGACGAACGCGAGCGTGAGGAGCAGGGTGATTCGGTCGATCGCCGACCCCGACCGCGATGCGAGGAACGGCCCCAGGGGCACGGCCAGCGCCACGAGCACGAGCACGCCGCCGAGAACGAGCGATCCCGTCACGCTCGCTGCACGAAGGACGAGGCCGGAGACCGGCTCGCCGACGACGCCCTGCTCGGGAACGTACGCGGCCGTCGTCCACGAGATCCCGAGATCGCCGCGCACGAGGTCACCCACGAAGTCGCCGTACTGCTCGAGGGCGGGCCTGTCGACGCCGAGGCGGTGGTTTGCCTCCTGGATCTGCTCGCGCGTGGGGTTCTGGACGTTGCCGAGGATGAAGATGCCCGCGTCCTGCGGGATCGCGTAGTTGATCCAGAACGTGACCGAGGCGAGCGCGAGCAGCAGCACGGCGGCCAGTGCCACCTTCCTGACGCCGAACGAGAGCATCGCGCTCACCGTGACCGCTCCAATCCGAAGACCCGCTGCAGGCCCTCTCCCAGCTCGTGGAGCGCGACGACGGTGAGGAAGATGGCGGTGCTCGCGAAAACGGTGGGCCACAACGAGGCCGCTGCCGGGTTGTAGCGCGACGGCGAGAGCGGCGAGCCCCACGTGTCGGCAAGGACCCGCCCCCAGCTCGCCGTCGGCAACCGCACGCCCGCGTTCAGGAACGTGATCCCGATCTCGAGCAGGATGCCGGTGGCGACCGCGAGCGTCCCCCAGGTCAGCAGTGACGGCCCCAGGTGCGGCAGCAGGTGCTTGCGGAAGATCCACCCCCGGCCGGCGCCGGCGACGAGCGACGCGTCGACGAACTCGCTGCGGCGCAGCGACACGAGCTGCGCCCGCACGAGGCGGGCCGGATAGAACCAGGTGAAGAGCCCGATCAGGAGCGCGACCGCGAACACCCCCTCGTTCAGCACGCCGAGCGTGATCTCCTGGAGTCGCGACCCGAACGAGCTGGCCCCCACCAGCACGAGCAGGAAGAGGATCGGAAACGCCATCACGATCTCGCTGAGCCGCGAGACGCCGGCATCGACGAGCCCCCCCAGCATGCCGGCGAGCGCTCCCAGTGAGACACCGATCGCCAATGCGATCAGCGTGGCGAGGACGCCGACCTCGATCGAGACCTGCCCGCCGTAGAGGAGCCGGAGGAACAGGTCCCGGCCCAGCGCGCCGTCGCCCCCGAGGAGGAGCAGCGTGTCGCCCGTGCCGGCGGCGGGCGGCACGATCTCGCCGTACTCGTCGACCAGTGCAGCGTGGGTGTCGGGCACGAGCGACAGCGGCCCAACCGGGCGCAGGTTGTCGTCGGCGGCGTAGGGAAACAGGTCGTTGGGTCCATGTCCGAGGATCCGCGTCAGCGCCGGCCCACCGGCAAAGCAGGCGAGCACGATGGCCGCTGCCAGGGCGAGCGCGATCAGCGCTGCCCGGTCGTGGCGCAGCCGCGCGAGCGCAATCGCCCCGGGAGACCGGGCGGGAGCGGCACCACCAGGTGGCTCGCCGCCGACGGGGGTTGAGCTCGTTCCGGCCGGCATCTCACCTCGGGGTGGGTGCAGCGCCGCGCGCCCGAGCTCTCATGCCGGCCACGCCTCGCCCTTCGCTCCCTTCGGCTGGCCGCTGCGCAGCATCACGTCAGCGGCAAGCTCGCGGAGAGGGCCGGGCTCGACCGTGATGCCCCTGGCGGCGAGGCACTCGCGCGCGGCGAGGTACTCACCCGACCCCGGGAGCTCCGGCCCCTGGTCGAAGCCGAGCGCGGTCGCGTCCTCCCGCCGCGCCGCATAGACCACCCGGTCGACTCCGCTCGCCAGGATCGCGGTGAGGCACAGGGCGCACGGCTCGCACGAGCAGTAGAGCGTGGAGCCGGCCTCCGGCGGGGGCGCTCCCGACCGCGCCTCGACCGCGAGAAGAGCGACGATCTCGGCATGTGCGACGGAGTCGTGCAGCCGCTCGACACCGTCGACGCCGACGCCGATCACCTCACGCGAGGTTCCATCGACGACCACTGCCCCGAATGGGCGGCCGGTGCCGTGGAGAACGTTCTCATGGGCGAGGTCGATCGCGTGACGCAGGCCGGACTCGTCGTCGGGGCACAGATGACGGATCTCCTCGATCTCGACCAACCAGGCGGGGTTTCCGACCCCCGCCTGCTCGAGCCGATGCCGACGGCCGTGGCCGCCGAAACGGTGCGGCAGCCGCAGAGCGACAGACGCGAGCACGGCACACCTCCCTTGTCAGTCAAAGCTTCGCTCGCAGCCCCCATGCGCGCATCCGTAGTCGCCGGCATCCTCGTTCGCGGGACTACGGAGCGCCGCTCGTCGTACAGTCACCCCATGCTCCACCCCGGCGACGAGCGGCCCACGCTCCCGTGACCGCCTTCCTGGCAATCCTGTCCGCGGTGCTCGTCGGCGGCGCGGACTTCCTCGGCGGGCTCGCCTCGCGCACCGCCTCGGCGCTCCGCGTGGCAGCGCTCGCCCAGGCGGCCGGACTGCCGCCCGCGCTCGTGCTCGCCCTCGCGGTGCACGCCGAGCGCGTCTCCGGCGCCGACGTCGCGTGGGCGCTCGGCAGCGGTGTCGCGGTCGCCTGCGGGTTCGCGTGCTTCTACTCGGCCATGGGCCGTGGGCTGATCAGCGTCGTCGCGCCGCTCGCGGCCGTGACGGGCGCGGCGGTACCCGTGTTCTACGCCCTGGCCCGCGGCGAGCGGCCCGGCACGGCCGCGTCCGTCGGGATCGTGACCGCCCTCGCCGCCGTCGTGATCGTGTCGATCGCCCCGGTCGCGCCCGAGCACGCCCACCTGGCGATCACACCGGACGTCGTCGGCCTCTCGCTCCTGGCCGGAGGGTGCTTCGGCATCTTCTACGTCGCCTTCTCCGTCATCTCCGAGGACGCCGGGCTCTGGCCGGTGGCGCTCGAGCGAACGGGCGCGACGGTCACTCTGGTGGCGATCGCGCTCGCGCTCACCCGAGGGGCCCTCGTCGTCCCCTCGCGTCTCGTCCGCCTCGTCGTCACGATCGGAGCTCTCGAAGTGGGCGCCACCGTCCCACTGCTGCTGGCACTCCAGCGCGGTCCGATCGCAATCGCCTCGGTGCTCGCCTCCCTCTATCCCGTGACGACGGTGCTGCTCGCCGCGGTCGTGCTGCACGAGCGGATGTCCCGGCTCCAGCTCGCCGGCACCGGCCTGGCTCTCGTCGCCGTCGTGCTCGTCTCGGCCGGCTGAGTCCGGCCCGGCGGCGTGCGGCGACGGCACTCGCAGGGCGGCGATGATACACACCAGTCGCGGCACCGGCGACCGACCCAGATGAGACCCCGACGATGACGATCAAGCGGCTCCTCGTCGCGAACCGCGGCGAAATCGCCGTGCGCGTGTTCCGCACGTGTGCCCTGCTCGGGATCGAGACGGTTGCGGTGACCGCTCCCGACGACCGGGCCTCCCTGCACGCCCGGACTGCCGACGCCACCATCGAGGTCTCGTCCTATCTCGACGCTGCCGAGCACGTGCGGGCAGCCCGTGAGAGCGGCGCCGACGCAGTGCATCCCGGCTACGGCTTCCTGGCGGAGAGCGCCGACTTCGCGCAAGCGGTGACGACGGCGGGGCTGACCTGGATCGGGCCACCGCCCGAGGCGCTGCGTGGCGGCGGCGACAAGCTGGCGGCGAAGCGCTACGCGGCTGAGGCAGGGGTGCCAGCGCTCCCGCAGGGACGGCCGGAGGCGGTCGGCTTCCCTCTGCTCGTGAAGGCGGCGGCAGGCGGCGGCGGGCGCGGCATGCGCGTGGTTCGCGAGCCCTCAGGGCTCGAGGAGGCGCTCCGGTCCGCATCCCGGGAAGCGGAGGCGGCCTTCGGCGACGGCACCGTGTTCTGCGAGCGCTACCTCGAGCGGCCCCGCCATGTGGAGGTGCAGGTCGTCGCCGACGCCCACGGGCATGTGCTCGTGCTCGGCCAGCGCGACTGCTCCATCCAGCGTCGTCACCAGAAGGTCGTGGAGGAGTCGCCGCCGCCGGATCTCGCGCCCGAGTTGCTGGGCCGGCTCGAGGAGGCCGCGGTGTCCTTTTGCGCCGCGATCGGATACCGGAGCGCCGGCACGGCCGAGTTCCTCGTCTCCGGCGACGACGTCTACTTCCTCGAGCTGAACGGTCGCATCCAGGTCGAGCATCCGGTCACGGAGGAGGCCTACGGCGTCGACCTCGTCGCGCTGCAGCTCGAGGTGGCGACGGGCGGCTCGCTCGAGGGGATGCACCCGGCGCGCCGCCGGCACGCGATCGAGGCGCGCCTCTATGCCGAGGATCCGCGCACCTTCCTGCCGCAGGCGGGGCACGTCGAGCACCTGCGCCTGCCCGCGTCGGTTCGCGTGGACGCCGGCGTCGAGGAAGGCGACGAGATCGGCACCGCGTACGACCCGATGATCGCCAAGCTCATCTCCAGCGGCCGTTCGCGGCAGGAGGCACTCGACCGGCTGGCCTCGGCGCTCGCCGCGACGGACGTCGGCGGGGTGACGACGAATCTCCCGTTCCTGCGCTGGCTCGTTGCCCATCCCGCCTTCCGCGCGGCGGATCTCTCGACGGCGTTCCTCGTCGACCATCCACCGCTCTCGACACCTCCGCTGCGCCTCCCGCACGGGCCGTTTCGCGGTGCCTGGCGGCTGAACCTGCCCGCGCCGGCCCCGGCACCGCCACCCGACGTCGACGCCGCCGCGCACACCCACGACCATCCGGGCGGGGAAAGCACGGTGACCGCCCCCATGCCGGGGACGGTGCTCCGCGTCGACGTCGCGCGGGGCGACACGGTCGAGGCCAGGCAGCCGCTCGTCGTTCTCGAGGCGATGAAGATGGAGACGCCGGTGAC
>DAIOGR010000157.1:0-5487 GCA_036745155.1 Gaiella sp. | reverse complement strand
CGCGACTACATGTACGCCGAGTACGCGAACGACCCGCGCATGAAGCTCAACCTCGGCATCCGCCGCCGGCTCGCGCCGCTGCTCGACGGCGGCCGCGACGAGATCGAGCTGATGCACGCCATCCTCTTCTCGCTGCCGGGCTCGCCGGTGCTCTACTACGGTGACGAGATCGGGATGGGCGACAACGTCTACCTGGGAGACCGCGACGGCGTGCGCACCCCGATGCAGTGGACCGGCGACCGCAACGGCGGCTTCTCCCGCGCCGACTTCGCGCAGCTGTATCTGCCGCCGTTGATGGACCCGGTGTTCGGCTATGCCGCCGTCAACGTCGAGGCGCAGCTCCGCTCCCCGACGTCGCTGCTGCGCTGGCTGCGGCGGTTCATCGAGCTGCGCAAACAGCACCCGGTCTTCGGGGTAGGGGACTACGAGGTGCTGCGACCCGAGAATCCGCGCGTGTTCGCGCACGTGCGTACCGCCGACGGCGACATCGTGCTGTGCGTGCACAACCTCGCGCGCTCGGCGCAGGCGGTCGAGCTCGACCTCTCGCGCTGGCAGGGCCGGATCCCCGTGGAGATGCTGGGGCGCAGCGCGTTTCCCCCCATCGGCGAGCTCCCGTACCTGCTGACGCTGGCGCCGCGTGGCTTCTTCTGGTTCCAGCTCACCCAGGACGGCGAGGGTTGAGCCGGCAGGGTGCCAGCCGCTCCGAGGCACTCTCCTCGGAGGAGCTGCTCGCCCTCGTCGTGGGGCGGCGCTGGTTCGCGTCGAAGGAGCGTGAGCCCGAGGGCGCCCAGGTGTCGGCGGTTGCGCACGCCGACGGCGACCTCGAGCTCGTGCTCGTCGAGGTGCGGTTCCTGGAGGGGACGCACGAGACCTACCTGCTCGTGCTCGGCTATGACGACGGCACGCCGCAGGACGCCCTCGAGCACCCGGAGCGCGTACGGCGCCTGGCGGCGCTCTGCGGCGTCGACACCCCGTGTGCGACGGTGCGACCGATGGGCGTAGAGCAGTCGAACAGCTCCGTCGTGCTCGACGAGCGTCACGTCATGAAGGTGTACCGGAGGCTCGAGGCAGGCCCGAACCCCGAGCTCGAGCTGCTGCGCGTGCTCGGCGAGTCCGGCTTCGAGAACGCTCCCCGGCTGACCGGCTCGCTCGAGCACCGAGGCGACCCGCTCGCTGCCGTGCTCGTCGTCGTGACCGGGCTCGTGGACGCTGCCGGCGGAGGCTGGGAGCTCGCCGTCGACTCCCTCGCCTCGGGCGATCCCCAGTGGCTGCTGCGACGCGCCCGCCGGCTCGGCGAGGTGACGGGTGCCATGCACGCGGTGCTGGCCGCCAGCGACGATCCGCAGTTCGCGCCGGAGCAGCCGAGCGCCGAGTCGGTGGGGCTGCTCGCCGCCACCATCGACGAGGACATCTCGCGGCTCTCGATGGACGTCCCCAGCCTCGCAGGCACCCCGTTCGGGCTGCGCCTCGAGGCGACCCGGGATCTCGTGCAGGAGCTCGGCCATGTCGGCCCGCCCGGGCTGATCGCGCGGGTGCACGGCGACTATCACCTGGGGCAGGTGCTGTGGACGAGAGCGGGCGACTGGGTGGTGATCGACTTCGAGGGCGAGCCTGCCCGGCCGCTCGCCGAGCGCCGCCGCCGCACCTCGCCGCTGCGGGACGTGGCGGGCATGCTGCGCTCGTTCGCCTACGCGGCGGGCGCTGCCGACCTGCTGCACGGCGTCGTGGCGCCGGAGGCGTGGGAGTGGTCGTGCCGGGCGGCGTTCCTCGACGGCTGGCGCGCGACCGTCGACCCGCGGCTGCTGCCCGCGAGCGAGGGAGGGTTCGACCGGCTGCTGGAGCTCTTCGAGCTGGAGCGGCTGCTGTACGAGCTGCGCTACGAGCTCGGCAACCGCCCCGGCTGGGTGCCGATCCCGACCGCCGGGCTCGAGCGGCTGCTGGAGGGGAGATGAGCGACGCACTCGGCGAGCTCGACCTCTATCTCGCGGGCGAGGGACGCCACGAGCGGCTGTACGAGCGGCTCGGCGCCCATCCCGTGGACGGCGGTGTGCGCTTCGCGGTGTGGGCGCCGAACGCCCGGTCGGTGTCCGTCGCAGGCGACTGGAACTACTGGAGCGAGGGGGCGGATCCGCTCGCCCCGGTGGGATCGTCCGGGATCTGGGAGGGCGTGGTGGCGGGCGCCTCGGAGGGCGCGTGCTACAAGCTCGCCGTCGCCGGCAGCGACGGGATCACGCGTCTCAAGGCGGATCCGTACGCCGTCTACGCCGAGGTGCCCCCGGCCAACGGCTCCGTCGTGTTCCGCTCCCGCTACCGCTGGGGCGACGACGAGTGGCTCGAGCGTCGCCGCCGGACGGACCCGTTGGCGTCGCCGCTGTCGGTGTACGAGGTGCACCCGGGCTCGTGGCGCCAGGGCCTCTCGTGGCGGGGCCTCGCCGCGGAGCTCGTGCCGTACGTGGTGGAGCTCGGGTTCACCCACGTGGAGCTGATGCCGGTGATGCAGCATCCCTACCCGCCCTCCTGGGGCTACCAGGTGACCGGGTACTACGCGCCGCAGTCGACCTTCGGCGATCCCGACGACTTCCGCTTTCTCGTCGACGAGCTCCACCGCCACGGGGTGGGCGTGCTGCTCGACTGGGTGCCGGCCCATTTCCCCCGCGACGAGTGGGCGCTCGCACGCTTCGACGGCACGGCGCTGTACGAGCATGAGGATCCGCGCAAGGGGAGCCACCCGGACTGGGGCACGCTGATCTTCAACTTCGCGCGGCACGAGGTGCGCAACTTCCTGCTCGCGAACGCGCTCTACTGGGTGCGCGAGTTCCACGTCGACGGGTTGCGGGTCGACGCCGTCGCTTCCATGATCTACCTCGACTACTCGCGCGAGCGGGGCGACTGGGTGCCGAACGTGCACGGGGGGCGGGAGAACCTGGAGGCGGTCTCGTTCCTGCAGGAGCTGAACGCCGTGCTGCACGACCGCGAGCCCGGGGTCTCCGTCACGGCGGAGGAGTCCACCGCCTGGCCCGGGGTGTCCCGGCCGACCGACGGCGGCGGCCTCGGCTTCACCTTCAAGTGGAACATGGGCTGGATGCACGACACGCTCGCCTACGTCGGGCAGGAGCCGATCCACCGTCGCTTCCACCACGACCAGCTCACGTTCTCGCTCATGTACGCATGGGACGAGAACTTCGTCCTGCCGCTCTCCCACGACGAGGTCGTGCACGGCAAGCGCTCGCTCCTCTCGAAGCTGCCGGGCGATCGCTGGCAGAAGCTCGCCACCCTGCGTGCCCTGTACGGGTACATGTGGGCGCATCCCGGCAAGCAGCTGCTGTTCATGGGTGGGGAGCTCGGCCAGTGGGACGAGTGGTCGGAGGGGCGGTCGCTCGACTGGCCGCTGCTCGACGACCCCGACCACGCCGGGCTGCGCGGGCTCGTCGCTGACCTGAACGCCTCCTACCGCGCCGAGCCTGCGCTCTGGGAGGTCGACTTCCGCCCCGAGGGGTTCGCGTGGCTCGTCGGCGATGCCCGGGACGACAACACGCTTGCGTTCGCGCGGTTCTCGGCCGACCGGTCGCGGACGCTCGTGTGCCTGACCAACTTCTCGCCGGTCGTGCGCGAAGGCTGGCGGCTGCCGCTCCCGCGCGAGGGCGGCTGGCGCGAGGTGCTCAACACCGACTCCCGCTTCTACGGCGGCTCGGACGTCGGCAACGGCCTCGGGGTCGCTGCACGGGAGCAGGGCCCGGGCCACGGTTGGGCGGCTGAGGTGACGGTGCCGCCGCTCGCCACCGTCTGGCTCGTGCCCGACGCGCAGAGCACGGCCCGCGATGCCGCGTAGCTAGCCTGCGTCGACATGGCGCGGGACAACAGCATCGTCGTCGAGCGGCTCGTCCGCGAGTTCAGGAAAGGCCCGCGGGCGGTCGACGGCATCGACCTGCACGTGGCGCCGGGCGAGATCTACGGGTTCCTCGGGCCGAACGGCGCGGGGAAGTCGACGACCGTGCTGATGCTGACGACCCTGCTGCCGCCGACCTCGGGCACGGCGCGTGTCGGAGGCTACGACGTCGTGCGCGAGGGGCCGAAGGTGCGCTCGGTGATCGGGGCCGCGCTGCAGGAGGCGGCGCTCGACCCGCTGCTCACGGGCCGCGACCATCTCCGCCTGCAGACGATGCTGCAGGGGATCGCCAAGGCCGAGCGGAAGCCCAGGCAGCAGGAACTGCTCGAGCGGGTGGGCTTGACCGAGGCGGCCGACCGCAAGGTGCGCGGGTACTCGGGCGGCATGAAGCGGCGCCTCGATCTCGCCCTCGCGCTCGTCCACCGGCCGAGCATCCTCTTCCTCGACGAGCCGACCACCGGGCTCGACCCGCAAAGCCGCACCGCTCTCTGGCAGGAGGTCGCCCGGCTCGCCCGCGAGGACGGCGTCACGGTGTTCCTGACGACGCAGTACCTCGAGGAGGCCGACGTGCTCGCCGACCGCGTCGGGATCATCGACCACGGCCACATCGTGGCCGAGGGCACCCCCGCGGCGCTGAAGGCGGAGATCGGCCGCCCCAGCGTCCACGTGCTCCCGTGCCGCGACGAGGACCGCCCGCGGATCTCGGCGCTGCTCGCCCGCTTCGGCGAGCCGCTCGGCGACGGGCACGACCTCGCCTTCAGGCTGCGCGAAGGGATCGGCCTCGCCGATGTGATCCGCGCCATGGATCAGGACGGTGTCGTCGCCGACGACGTGGAGCTGCGGGCCCCTACCCTCGACGACGTCTTCCTCGCCAAGACGGGCAGGACGCTCGAGGGCGCCGCCACGGCGGAGGAGGCCGCAGCGGCCCGGTGAGCGTGCTCGCAACCCAGGTCGGCGCGCTGGCGCAGCGATCCGTCACGCGTACCGTCCGGCAGCCGGCGAGCGCGATCCCGCCGCTCGTCTTCCCCGTCGCCCTCCTGCTCGTCAACTCGGGCGGCCTCAAGGCATCGACGCTGCTCCCCGGCTTCCCCACCGACTCGTTCCTCGCCTTCGCGCTCGCCGTGCCCTTCATCCAGGGCGCGCTGTTCTCGACGATGAACGCGGGCACCGACCTCGCCCGCGACATCCAGACCGGCTTCTTCTCCCGCCTCTCGCTGACGCCGATGCGCGGCTCGGCGCTCCTGGCGGGCCAGCTCACGGGGATCGTCGTGCTCGGGGTGCTGCAGGCAGCCTTCTACATCGCCGTCGGGCTGCTGCTCGGCGTGCGCTTCGCTTCGGGCCCGGGCGGGATCGCGCTGCTGCTCGTCTACGCGGCGCTCGTCTCGCTCGGCTTCGGGGCGCTCGGGTCGTTCCTGGCGCTGCGCACGGGCTCGGGCGAGTCGATCCAGGGCCTCTTCCCCGTCCTGTTCGTCTTCCTCTTCATCTCGTCGATGAACACGCCGCGCAACCTGATCGCCGTGGACTGGTTCCGCGCGCTGGCGACGGCGAACCCGGTCTCGTACCTGATCGAGTGCGTGCGCGGGCTGATCATCACCGGCTGG